>CAZYLH010000001.1:0-10174 GCA_964648695.1 uncultured Lachnospiraceae bacterium
ATTTACCAACAATATGAATACGAGGCTGTCACACCTGTGATTTTTCTAATCATTGATGTGACAGCCTCTTTATTTTCTTAACGCTCTTTAGCAGTGCTGCAATTATACTCCCAAAACCGATTTTATTGGTTTAGTTCTTATTTTAATTTTTCACCCTAGGAATAGAAAATTTGTTCGAAAAATATGTTCGAAAAGCTTGACAAATGTATGTTCGAGTGATAGTATTATCTCACAGAACAAATGTTCTTTTTGAAACAAATGGGAGGTACAAAATTATGAAAAGATCTACTATCACAGTGCTGATTTCTCTTATAACAGTTTTATTTGCAGGATGTATCATTGTTCAGGCAAAAACTCAGGAAACAAATGAAGTGGCCCGTATCAAATGTTACAAAAGTATAGAAATCCAGTCAGGGGACACCCTGTGGAGCATCGCCAAGGAGTACATGACAGCGGAATACACCTCAGTAAATGAATATGTCAAGGATATTCAGAAGGTCAACAATTTTACTGGCAGCACTATTTATGAGGGTTGCTACATCATTGTGCCTTATTATACGGACGCATCCGCCGTCACTCAACAGTGACGGACTTTGCAAGGTTTCTTGGCATATCCACATCCAAACCTCGCCCATATGAGGTGTAATAAGCTATAAGCTGTAAGATGATTGCCGCAGGAAATACGGTAAAGAGGTCGTCAACCTCAGGTATAGTCAGGTGCTCACAAATCCCCTCCGGAACCCGTGAATCCTCCTCGGTGATCAAAAGCACATTAGCGCCTCGTGAAGAAACCTCTTTTATATTGGAAATGGTCTTGTTAAAGACCTTGCGCTGCGTGGCGATCGCTATGACAGGGATCCCTGGGGTTATCAGGGCGATGGTGCCGTGCTTTAACTCACCGGCTGCGTATGCTTCAGCATGGATATAGCTGATTTCCTTAAGCTTTAGAGCGCCTTCCATCGAGAGGGTATAATCTATGCCCCTTCCGATAAAAAACGTATTCTGGGCTTCTAGAAGGCATTTTGCGGCGTCCCTGATCTTATCTCTATTATCAAGAACCTGCTGTATGGCAGGGATCACATCTAAGAGGTCTGAGACAAATTTCTTTGCCTCAGTTTCTGAGATACGCTCCTTTATCAAACCGATCCTACAGCCTATCAAATACAGCGTTGCAATCTGCACCGTATAAGCCTTTGTAGATGCCACGGCAATCTCAGGACCGGCATGAGTGTATACAACATAATCGCTTTCCCTGGCAATTGTGGATCCCTTTACATTGACCACGGAGAGCGTTTTTGCTCCACATGACTTGGATAGGCGCAGAGCCTCTAGGGTATCGATTGTCTCACCGGACTGCGAGATGACTATAACCAGCGTATCAGTGTCTATAATTGGGCTGTCATAGCGGTATTCGCTGGCAATGGATACCGTTACAGGAATGCGCATAATGGGCTCGACCATGGATTTAAAGATCATTCCGGCATGCATAGCTGTGCCACACGCGACAACACGGATTTCTCTAATACTCCTTAATACCTCATCATCCACACCGTCGGAAACAAGAAAAGGCAGACCATCCTGAATGCGTGGCATAATGGTGTTTCTCATCACCTCGGGCTGTTCCATAATCTCCTTCATCATATAATGGTCATACCCGCCCTTTTGCGCCGCCTCTATATTCCAGCTCACGCTTAAAAACTCTGGCTTTGCAAGCTGGCCATCAAGAGTTTCCACCTTAATATCATCCTTTGTAAGCGTAACTATATGGTATTCCGGAACTATAAAATAAGCTTGGGTATACTTAATAATTGCAGTAAGGTCGGATGCAATCATTGAGCCGTCGTCAAAATGGGCTGCAACCATGGGACTGACGTTTCTGATAGCAAAGATCTTATCCGGAATATCACTAAACATAACACAAAACGCAAATGAACCGACCATGTGCTTCATGGCTTGCCGTATAGCGTAATATGGATCCCTGCCTTTATAAAAATGATTTATAAGGGCAGCCGCGACCTCTGTGTCTGTCTCTGACTTAACTACATGCTCCAGATGAAACTTCTCAATTAATTCATGGTAATTTTCTATGATTCCGTTGTGGATTAAAGCCACGCGGCCAACGAGATGAGGGTGTGCATTTGCGTCTGTAACGCCGCCATGAGTCGCCCATCTGGTGTGACCGATACCGCAGGTGGAAGAGGAATCCAGATCTTTAGTAAATGAGCGCAAATTTTCAACTTTGCCTGCCTTTTTAACAATCTGAAAGGGCATGCCTTTATACTGTAGAGCAATTCCCGCGCTGTCATAACCTCTATATTCAAGTCTGGCAAGACCATCTATTAAAAGTGTTTTCGCCTCAATTTTTCCTGTAAATCCGATGATACCACACATATAATTTTTCCTCCTGGAGTTTATAGATTTCATCCCAAAGCCATATAATAACATAAAGCAGGCTTATTTACAAGCCAAAGGCACTTTTGTGTAGTAACTATTCGTTAAACTAAGGTTTTGCGAATAGTTAGAAATCGATCCCACACCTTGTAAATCACCCGTTTTCGTGTTATACTGCCATCAGCTCATGCAAGACCCATTCATTTTTTGATGAGACAATTTTGATAATACAAATTTCATGCTTGCATGAAATTTTATGCGGAGCAATCCGTGTCTCATTTCCATTTGTCGAAAAGGAATCTTATTTATGGGTCAAGAAAATCAAGAAAATAATCACACACATCGTTTTGGCGCCATGTACGCCCAAATTGATCAATCCTCACAGGCAGACAGCCTCCTCGTATATGTTCACCGCTGCGAAATCTGTGGCTACATAGAAATCCTTGGATATGTAAGCCAGCAGCCCGGTCATCAAAAAATTCCCACTAACACCAAAAACAAAAAAGAGAGTATCAACCCGCGCACTTTTAAAAACAACTCTGCACGAAGTTTAAAAGATGGCTTTGTTGTTTCTAAGTCCAGGCTGCGCAAAAACTCTAAGCGTTGGCTGCAAAACAACACTGTTTATTCTAAACGCAGATTGCGTGTTCTTGGCGTGCTTGCGCTTTTTTGTATTCTGATACTTTGCGGTGCGTTTTTGGTGTTGGCCGGTGTCTATTTGTCTAAACTCTCAAAAGAAACACCTCAATCAGTTGACGGGCATTTACAGGAAAATCTCGTAAATTTTGAATCTGACAACCCAGGTACAGATTCAAATCCATGTGAATCTAGCAACCCAGGTACAGGTTCGTATCAATCTGAACCTGACAACGCAGGTTCGGGTTCCTTTCAATCTGAACCTGACAGTGTAGGTTCGGGTTTTCTTCAATGTGAACCTGACAATGCAGGTACAGGTTCCTCCCAATCTGAACCTGACAACGCAGGTTCGGGTTCTCTCCTCTCTTCCGCTGACAATTATGGTTTATATACGCGCTCAGTAAATGATGGGCTTTTTATCAAAACACCTCTCTCCTCACTCTCATCTGCACAGTCAGATAATGATCAGTTAGATGTAGAGACATCTCAGGTTGATGATATAGAAAGTCCGCTTATGGAAAATGAACAAACCGAGGAAACTATTGAGTTTGCAGCGACCACATCTGATACAGCCGATACATCTGATGCATCTAATGGCATAAATTCATATGCCTCTGGGGCCATGGCTTCACCAGATGTGCCAGAATCCACAACATCCCCCGCTATATCTGAATCCACAACCTACTCCCCTACATTTGAAACCATGATGAGCGGCGCTGACGGCTCAGAGGCCGCAACGACTACCGCTACCTCCGAAATTCTTGATGAGTCTCAGTTTGGTACCATTATCGATGAAACAAATCAGACAAGCTCTGCTCTCTCCTATGCCCGCTTAATTGGCAAAATATTAGATGGTTCAGATCTTTTGGAGATAATTCAGTCTAACGTTCCGGTTGAAATAATTACCGATGCCGGAAAGAAACTCGCTGCAAACTGCACCATCAAAGGCGCAACGCAACTTTCTGATTTTAGCCAAATTGGAGCGGATGACCAATTTAGCATAAATTTGATTGATATAGACGGGCTTTACGTGATTGTTGCTAATCAGATTTCTCTATATTAACCGATTTTTTTAAAGCATTAACGGATACGGCGCGTATCGCATTAATACGATAAGTGAGGGGCTTTTGCACCAATGGGTTAGTGCAAAAGCCCCCTTGCTTTACTGTATCACATCAACAGAGTATTGATCATCATCATCCTCTACTATCTTTAGATTCGGGAATCGGCTCTCAATCTTCTCATCCGGGAAATACTCATCCATATATGCATCAAACACCGTATGGATCCCATTTCCTGTCTGCCTTACATTATACCGATTTAAGGCCAGCGCTGTCACGCCAACATCAAAAACCATAAAGACAACCAAAACCCAGGTTAAGTATACTCCAATTTTCTTTGGGATCTTCTCTATCCATTTTGAGATGAATGGATATAAAACCTTCATCCAGACTACCGCTGCGATTCCCCAGAAGAAACAGTACAAAAGGTTAATCCTGCCTCCTAAGTTAAAGGGAATATTGCTGTAATCCCAAAATACTGTGCCAAACACAATCTCCGTAAACACGCTGCAGATATACTCGTAAGCGCCTCCCATCACCGTGCCAAACACAAAGATAAAGCTGTCACGGCGATTTCTGTACTGATAGAGCATGGCTGTCAGAAGCATGCAGCCAAGTCCCCAGACGATGCTGAACGGGCCGAATACCACGCTGCTGCGGCTCATCAACTCTCCAGATCTCACAAAGACAAATATTGTCTCCGTAATGTCTCCCAGAAATGCTCCTAAGAAAAACAGCATTGCCAGTTTGTAGAATGAGCAGCCAGCAGCAAATACAGCCTCTCCTTCTTCTATCTCCTTTTTCTTACGCTCCTGCTCTCTGCGAGCCTTTAAAAGCTCTTTTGCATTTAGTAAAGGGTACGCCCGCTCCATACGCCGAAGCGCCAGCCTAGTAAGCCCCTGTCCCATTAAATCCGCCGTTTTTTGCAGATTCTCCGACACCTCATAAACAAGCGACTGCTTCTTTACATGGGATTTGACCTTTAAAATTCCTGTAATGGTTCCTGCCAGGTCAATAACAGTCAGGATGAAAAACACCAGAAGAATTATCTCCCCTGCTCTCTCTGGGATCAGGCCAAACAGCTTACGCAGAAACGGATTTATAAATACGATTGAGAGAACTGCCAGAAATCCCCAGAGCACGGCATATGGTATATTTACATAGCCGCCAAACTGGAAGCGCTTTCTGGAGTAATCCCACCACTTCCTGTGAAAGATCCGTTCCAACACAAATCCTGTAAGCATCGTCATTAGAAATGACAGGATCGTACCACCCAGGAAAAGGAAAAACAGATTGTCTTTTAGTTCCGACAAAAATATTACATAGATAACACCGCAAAAGCCGTAGGCAGGACAGATTGGACCGTAAAGGAAACCTACATCTACAAACTTTTTCTCACGGACGGCAGCCACAACCGTGCTAACCGCCCAGCCCGCAAAGGCATATACATAAAAGAACCACAAAAAATTATACACTGACTGGTTCATTTCCTCTCCTCTTCCAGTTTTACTCTGTTCTCAGTGCGATAACCGGATCCTTCTTAGCCGCGATCTTAGACGGGAACAATCCGGCAATAAAGGTTAGACACATGCTGATAAGCACCAGAATTCCTGCGGCGATGACAGGAAGCTTTGCAACGGATTCTATGTCCGTCAAGCTATGAATGATATCGTTAATCGGAATGCATAAGAGCACTGTCGCTAATATGCCAAAGAGACCTGCTACAAAGCCTATTATCAATGCCTCTGCGTTAAAGACATTTGAGATATCATGCTTTGACGCTCCAATCGCACGAAGAATACCAATCTCCTTTGTTCGCTCTAAAACAGAGATGTAGGTGATAATGCCAATCATGATGGAGCTTACAACTAAAGAGATGGCCACAAAAGCTATCAGCACGTAAGATATAACATTGATCACTGTGCTGATGGAGGACATCATAAGACCCACATAGTCCGTGTAGCTTATGGCATTTTCTGGATCGCCTTCCTCCTCACAGCGAGCGTTGTACTCGCTGATTAGAGCCTCAATCTCCTCCTTTGCATCAAATGAGGAGGCATAAATCTGGATGCTGCTTGGCTCTGCCAGATCCGCCACTCCGAAAAGTTCCATATTCTCATCGTAGGTTGAATCTGAAAATGTTGCCGGCATATATGTATCGTAATACGAAGCTAGGGTTTCCTCATCAGTTGCGGCAATTAAAGCGTCAAAATATTCCGCGGCTTCAGCGCTTGACAAATCCCCTGTGACAGCAGCTATCTCGCGCTCATACTCTTCTAACGCCATGGCATAGAGCATCTGGGCAATGGTCTGCTCGATTTCCTCCTCGGTCATGGAAGCCATATACTGCGTGATAAAATCCTCAGAAACCTCCTGCCCCATCGCCTCTGAAAAGACCGCGCTTAAGAGAGCCAACTGGGATTCTCGGTCAGAATACATCTGGTAATACTGTTCCACAATAGCCGCCAAATCTTCTTCCGTTGGCGTTGAAGCGATCTGTGTATAGATCTCTGCCTTTGTCATATTATCAAGGGAAGTAAAATATTCTAAGACAGCCTCGGCCTTTTGCGCATCCGTCATATCATCCTGACTGCCATCGTCAAATTTAAGACCGCTAAGCACATCAACATCCGGGTCTTCCTCCTGTGCCTTTACGACGTCGCTCTCATTTATAGCGTTTATCACATACTCAGTTAGCTCTGCGGTGTAACCGATTCCTCCGCCGGATGTGCCCGAAGTTACAATGGCGTCACTGCTTGGCTTTACGATACCCACAACGGTTAGTTTTAGTCCCTCAGAGATAATCTGCTTTAAATACTCCTCATCATCCGAACAATCCACATAATAGCCAAGCTCCTCGTCATACTGGTAGTAATCCGTGGGAAGCACCAGACTAAAGGTCAAGTCCAAAATCTCATCATAGGAAAAACTTAAGGATTCCGTGGCGATCTCCTCTCCCGCTAATATCTGACTCATAATCTCAGAGAGCTGGGAGCGGTCCTTTAAGCCAAGTGCATATAAAACCAGATCGCTGACAGAATTATTCTCGTCTATGATCAGGACAACCTCGGATTTATCCGTTGGCCATGTACCTGCCACAATCTCATACTGGGAATCAAGCATACTCTCATTGCTGATTAGCTCTGTCCAGGAATCAATTGAAAAGGCGCTATCAACATCCGAGCCCAAACTTGAAGAATCACTTCCGTAGCTGAAGATTTCCTGCATAACAGTATTTGGATTAACCTGAATGATCTCCTCCGATGTGTCCTCTACATAGATGTTCATGGTTACATCGTATGTATATTGAATTTCGCTTGCAAGAGCTGCGATCTCATTGCCCTCTGACTCCAACTCCTGCTTAAATTTGTACAGATTATTGGTCTCAACCCCGGAGATCATGGAGTTGACAATCTCCGTCATCAGATCATTTGAATAGATGTAACCTTCCTCATGATCAGAGGTATCGGTAGAGAGCCCCATCATCGACTCCATAAGCGAGGTCACGTCCATGGTCTGTGCATCAATCTGAATGGGATATGCGGACAGGGTATCCTCCTGAACAGTATCTATGTACTCCTGGATACCGTTTGAGAGGGATAAAATCAGCGCGATACCGATGATACCTATACTTCCCGCAAAAGCCGTTAGAAACGTCCTTCCCTTTTTTGTCATCAGGTTGTTTAAGCTAAGAGAAAGAGCTGTAAAAAATGACATGGAGGTCTTTTTTGTCTTTTCCGTATTGACAACATCCGGAGTTTCAAGATAGGGATTTGAATCTCCCGTAATAACACCGTCTGAAAGGCGAATAATCCTTGTCGAGTAGTCGTTTGCAAGATCCGGATTATGAGTGACCATTATCACCAGCTTATCCTTAGAAATCTCCTTTAGGATCTCCATGATCTGGATACTTGTAGCGGTATCTAAGGCTCCTGTAGGTTCATCCGCAAGAAGAATATCCGGATTATTTACTAAAGCTCTGGCGATGGCAACTCTTTGCATCTGTCCGCCGGACATCTGGTTAGGTTTTTTATTTAGCTGGTCCTTAAGGCCCACCTTCTCTAACGCTTCTATCGCACGCCTCTTGCGCTCGGACTTGCTTACTCCAGAAAGAGTTAAAGCCAGTTCCACATTTGCAAGAACTGTCTGGTGCGGAATCAGATTATAACTCTGGAATACAAAGCCTATGGAGTGATTCCTGTAGGTGTCCCAGTCGCTGTCCTTATAGGTTTTAGTACTCTTTCCGTTGATGATGAGATCCCCGGAGGTATACTGGTCAAGTCCGCCGATAATATTTAAGAGTGTAGTTTTTCCGCAGCCGGAGTGACCTAAGATAGAGACAAATTCACTTTCCCTGAATTTGATGCTCACACCTTTTAGTGCGTGAACGGTGGAGCCTGCCATTTCATAATCCTTAACAATATTTCTTAATTCTAGCATAATACATATAAGCCTTTCTTTTTTTATTCACAGAAAAAAGGCACCGGTCCCCCGGCGCCTCCTGGAAATCCATTAACGTCGTCTGTTATTCCTACCCATAATAGACACAATTCGAATAAACAAATTTATTATGTCAAGGTAAAGCTCTGCAGCGCTTCCGATAGCGTTCACATATGTGAAGGATTTTTGCTGTGACTTTGCAATGTCATATCCGATAAACATAGCAAATATCAGTGCTACAACATAGTCAAGTAGAGTGATGGTGCTTGCAAAAATCAGGGTCATTATCAGTTCGACCACGATCACAGCAATCAAGGACATACAAAGCGTCCTTCCCATGGACAAAAAGGTCTGAGGATAGATAATGCTCATCGCTCCCATGATAGCCGTCACAAGAGCTGTTGCAAGGAAGGCATACTGTATAACAGTTGTGCTGTAGCTGATGAGAAATACACTTAGCACTGCTCCTACCGGAAGGGTTATGAGATTATAACCTAAAAATGTAGATGCAACGCTTTTTGCTTTTCTCACAATATTAATTCCTACAAACGCGCATACAAAATATCCGATCAGGAATAAGAAGACGTTCATGTTCAAAAAAAAGCCTGTCAGATATCTGCAGATCAGGAAGTTTACAAAAAAGCCCCAAAACAGCGTGCCCGTGATAGTCAGGTTATAGGTCTTGGCATCCAGTGCACTATCACTTCCGGTTTCATATGTATATCCGCCGGAATTATAAGAGCCGTAATTATAGCCGTCACTGTGTTCGTTAAATCTGCTCATAATTTTCACACTCATCCTTTCTCAAAATAGATAAACATTTTCCGCCTCTTGGCAGACATTATATACTATTTTTTCGAAAAAGTGTGTAAATATATTATTACTTTTTTGTGAGATAAACTTAACGCTTGCTTTATCAGCACTCCAATACTGCCACAATCACTTAAGTCTCACCTTATATGTCTTTACCTCATACGGCTTGATAATCACCGTAAACCTGTCGCTCTCTGTATGGATCTCTCTTTCCGGCTCTTCCATAAAGTTACACTCTGTTACGCCTACAATCTCACTTCCAAATGTAAGCGTAGTCTTTGTCAGGCTGTTCTCGCACTCATACATCCTGATGATCACTCCATCACCATCCTCTGCGTGTTTTACGGTCTCGATAATAACATTTGCCTTATCTACTGATACGAAGGCTTTTCCCGCATTTTTTTGATGGCCAGAAAAAACATATGCCTTCTGATTTAGCTTGTAAGCCTCTTTTACAGTTGTCTCTGCTTTCCAGTATCCATGGTGAGGATACAAAGAATACGTAAAATTATGTTCTTCCTGATCCGCTGTCTTGTTAGGTTCTATACCGGACTTTATAAGAGTCAGAGCAATATCACCGTCTTTAGCGGAGTGGCCGTACTTACAGTCATTTAACAGGCTGACACCGTAATTTCCCTCTGACAGATCCATCCACTTCTGAGCACAGCTCTCAAAACGCGCCTCATCCCAGCTTGTATTTGTGTGAATCTTTCTCTTAAGGTTACCAAACTGAATCTCAAATGTAGCCTCATCCGTATGCACATTTACCGGAAAGTGAACTTTTAAGAGAGTCTGATGCTCTTTCCAGTCCACCCATGTGACAAAGTCAATCC
>CAZYLH010000001.1:10274-13685 GCA_964648695.1 uncultured Lachnospiraceae bacterium
ACTTTTAAGAGAGTCTGATGCTCTTTCCAGTCCACCCATGTGACAAAGTCAATCCTTCTAATGTTAGCATAAAAACGAATCTTTTGCCTGATTACGGAATTGCTGAGACAGCGGTCAATCTCTAACGTAGCTCTTACCGGTCCCCTCTCAGTCCACTCGATGCGGTCTGCCTTAACTAGATCCCAGTATTTCTCAGAATAGTACATATCGATATCCCAGCAGTCAAACTCCATGGGCTTATCCTCATACATGCGCATGAGGTTCCCCCTCTTTCCTTCCTGGATCACTTCTCTCTCGCACTCTTTATCAAAGATGGATGTAAAGAGCCCGTTTTCATCGATCTTGATGTTATAAAACGGTGTGTCGATACCGCTCTCGGTGATTATAAGCTCATTTTTATGCACTTCACCTACCACTGCGCTAAAGACCTTGCCGCCTTTTGATGGAATTTTCTCCAAATAAGCCACCGCGCCTTCTGCGGTCTGCTGTATGGGCCAAGTTCTGCCATCTTCGTCCACAAGCGCATCCGCACTGCACTCACCAAGTTCCACCACATCGTTTCTTATAAATCCAAGGGTATTAAACACACTTACGCAGTTTTCTTTCTTTTCTGTCAAAAGAGCCAGCTTTTCGCAAATCAGCTCCGTAAGCCTATTTTCAATCTGTGCATACTCTTCCTTTGTCACTTCATATACTTCATGGATGGATGAGCCGGGAAGTATATCATGAAACTGATTTGTCAGCACGGTCTTCCAGATTTTTTCCATCGCTTCGGGCTCTTTCGTATCTGTCAGGACTTGCAGCAGTTCCACATCCATAAGGAGCTGTTCACATCTGCGATTGGAGCGCTTGTTTCTTCCCATGGAAGTATAGGTTCCTCTGTGATACTCAAAGTAAAGCTCTCCTTCCCAGACCGGGAGGCGTTTGTTTCCTACTACGCGTTTGTCAAGCTCTTTAAAATATTTTCCTGCAAACTCCTGGCGCACTTTAGGGATGCCCTTTATACCCTTTTCCATCCTCTTTGATACCTCAAGCATCTCTCGTGTAGGGCCGCCGCCTCCGTCGCCGTATCCGTAGCAGACAAGGATATCGTTGTTAATCTCCTTGTTCTGATATCTGCGCCATCCGCCCATAATCGCATCAGGGTGTAACATACCGTTGTATGTGGTAAAGAAGTTATCCTCGCTCTGTCCCACGCCAAGAGTTGTAATCAAGTGGGTCAAGATCTCGCTTCCGTCAATCCCCCGCCACATCATGGTATCATATGGAACCTTATTTAACTGATTCCACGCAAGCTTCGTAGTCATAAAATACTTAATGCCGCTGCGCTTCATGATCTGCGGAAGTGCTCCTGAATAGCCAAACACATCGGGCAGCCATAAAATCTCACACTCTACTCCAAACTCATCCCTAAAGAACTTTTTGCCATAATAAAACTGACGCACCAGAGATTCTCCGCTTGTTAAGTTGCAGTCCGCCTCTACCCACATGCCGCCTTCCGGCTCCCATCGCCCTTCTTTTACGCGCTCTTTAACCTTTTCGTAAACTTCCGGATATCTATCCTTTAAGAACTGATACAGCGCCGGCTGGCTGGACATGAACTTATATTCCGGAAACTCTTCCATTAGCTTCAGTACCGTGGAAAAGCTCCTGGCTGTTTTCTCTTTCGTCTGCGAAACGGTCCACCACCATGCCACATCGATGTGGGTGTGGCCAATGCACGTTGCCACCACATCATCATAACCGACCATATCCTCATAGAGTACCTTTTTTATGTATTTGGATGCTTCCTTCACCGAAGAGTAAAAGTCATCGGAATAAGGTGTGCGAAGATCCAAAAGATTAATCGTATTGTTAAGGACAGTGGTTATATCAATTCGGACTTTATCATCCTTTTCCATGCGGAAAAATCCCAGGCTTGGCACATAAATGTCATAATAGAGACGATTTATCGCCTCGTCCATCTGCACCAGTTCCAGCCTAAAACTTAACTCTGCAAATAAAATTCCTGTGTAGGCCTGAAGATCAACCACGTAGGTTCTTCCTGCTCTAGCACAGCTCTCCAACAGCACCATCTGATGATTGATATCCATTCCCTGTATGATATTTCCATCTACGAACATCAGAAACTGCGGGTTCTTCGCATCATCCCAGTGGTCTATCTGTGTTGCGGCTTTTAAGTAAACCGGCTTTCCCGCCATCTCCTCCGGGATTGTGATAGTCGCGCGAAACCAGTAATGCCTATCAGGACCGTACCAGTGCATACTATCGCTGTCAAATTCTTCCCATAAAGACTCTGCCTTATCCGCTTCCTCTGGAGTAAAATACAGTCCTTCCTTATAAGTAATCCCAGATATGGAAAGTTTTCTTACAAATCTCAACTCCTTTAGTTCATTACATATCACTGAGATTCTTTCTTCAATAAATTTCATACGATCCTTCTCCCCCTAATCCGCATTCCTCTTATCCCATGATCAAATGATATCCGCAAATGTCAAGAACAAACTCGCAAAATACTGAGTTTGCCCACGAAAACCATGGCCTGGTATAATCTTTTGGATTATCCACATTAACAGCCTCATGCATAAATCCCGTCCCCGCATCCGTTGCCTCAAGCATGGCAAGCATTTTCTCTTTTTCCTTGCGGCTTTCCGATGTAATTCCACGCATCGCCACAGCAATATGCCATACATAACGGCTGGGCGTGTGAGAACTGCCGATCCCTTCCATATATTTCCCGCTGTAGTAATAAGGATTGGCATCACTAAGTATCATATTACGGGTATTTTTGTATCTCTGATTGTCTTTTGAACAGTATCCTATATAAGGCATGGACAAAAGGCTAGGAATATTAGCATCGTCCATAATATTATACTGCCCAAAGCCATCCACCTCATAGGCATATACGCCCCCGTCAAGCCCTTTTATAATACCATACTTTTCCACCGCTCCTCTCACTTCTTCTGAAAATTCCCGCGCTTTTTTTGCAAAGTCTGGATCATGGTAGATTTCTCCTACAATCTCCGCGATGTTTTTAAGGATCACAGAGGCCAACATATTTGCCGGGATCAGATACCCATATACGCATGCATCGTCACTTGGCCGAAATCCCGACCAAATAAGCCCGATATTGCTCTTAACCAGCGCCCCTTTTCCGCCTCTAGAGAGCGTATCCGTATATATGCAGTTTTCTCGTTCAAAACGGTAAGCCGACTTATTTTCATGATCCTGCTCTATGCGAAACACTTCTATAATCCGTTTTACTGCCTTTAGCCAAGTCTCATCAAACATATCCGTACATCCTGTGTTTTTCCAAAACAGGTAGGATAACTGCACCGGAAAACAAAGGGAATCGATCTCATATTTTCTCTCCCATATTTCAGGCTTCATCTCAGTTTTATCCTGATGGTA
>CAZYLH010000001.1:13785-17909 GCA_964648695.1 uncultured Lachnospiraceae bacterium
AATTCCTTCTCGTTTTATTAGCCTTTATTTGCTCCTGACATACTAAAGCCTCTTGACATCCATTTCTGGGTGATTACGTAAAGCACCACCGAGGGAAGCGCATAAGCCACAGAATATGCCGCCAGCGTTCCATATGCTACGGAATGCTGTCCGAAAAACTGGTAGAGCATAATTGAAGCGGGATATTTTTCGCTGGTAGATAACAGGATAAACGGTACAAAGAAGTTCCCCCAGCATCCTGAAAACGTATAGATTGCAATAGTAAAGATCCCCGGAAGCATCAGCGGCATAACTACTTTTAGAATTCCACGAAACCTTCCGGAGCCGTCCACCCACGCCGCTTCCTCTAAGGATATTGGAACTGAATCCATAAAATTCTTCATCATCCATATCGCATAAGGCATGGATGAGGCTGTCATAAACAGGATGATTCCCAGCATATTATCATAAAGCCCTATAGTCACAAACACCTTTAAAACTGGAACCATAACCGTGGTGATCGGCAGGGATGTCATAAAAAGCATGGAAAGCATGAATATCTTCTTGTGCTTCATCTCATATCTGGACAGCGGATAGGCAGCAAGCCCCGCGCAAATCACCACCAGAACAGAAACTCCAATAGATAGGATTAGCCCGTTAGCAAAGGAGCGCAGATTTGCCATATTTGTCAAAACTTCCACATAATTCTCAAGCGTAAGGTCTGGCATGCTCACCGCCAGAGATGCGTTTTTGTCAAAAGATGCCAGTATAACCCATGCAAGGGGAACCACAAAAACAATGGCAATGATGACCAAAACAATATACGCAACAACCTTTTCTCTCTTCTCTTTTTTCATCGCTTAGGCCTCCATCTCTTTTCCCTGTATTTTTACATAAGCAATGCTGAATATCATTCCGATGAGAAGCACAATCATGGATATCGCGGTTCCATAGCCAAGCTCGTAATTCTTAAATGCCCTGATATACATAAAGATCGGCAGTGTTTGCACAGTTGTCCCTGTCATAGTATACACCATTCCAAAGGTTCCAAGCGTGGAAAGTGTGATAAGCATGGTATTTGTCATAACCGTATCTTTTATGATTGGAATTGTGATGCGACTAAGCGTCTGCCATTTATTAGCACCGTCCATCTTCGCCGATTCAATGACATCATCTGGCACGTTATCCAGGGCAGACTGATATACCATCATAGAAAATGCTGTTCCATGCCAGATATTAGCCAAAATAACAGCCATAAGTGGATATGTAAACAGCCAGGATACACTCGCTGCGCCAAAAAAGTTCAATATCGCATTCAAGGTTCCTTTATCCGTAAAAAATGTGTATGCACAAATCGCCGCTACAGTCTCCGGCATAACCCATCCGGCTAACACAATAGCACCAACAACCCGGCGAAACAGTCTGTTCTTTGCTTTCATCAGATATGCGATAGCAAATCCAAGTACGGTCTGGCCTACAACTGATCCTATAAGGAATATAATTGTTGTCACAATACTGGTCTGTACTGCACTGTCAGAAAACATTCTCTGATAATTTGCCAGTCCGACAAAAGTATTCTCACTTGCTGCCGATCCGGTGAGAGCCAGATTTGTAAAAGAATAATAGATGGTTAAAATGATCGGCCATACAAAAAACACAAGCATCAACGCAACCGCAGGAATCAGATATACAATTTTCCCAAGGCTGCTATAAACCAATTTCCTTTTCCTGCTCATAACTTCTTCCTTCCTTTTATAAGAAATGCGGGGCTGAAAGTCCAAACATCAGCCCCGCAGGTTTTACCTACCGCTTTTTTCTGCTACTTATTCAACCTGATCTTCGCCGACAACTGATATTACACTGTTCTGGAAATCAGCGATAGCCGTGGCAATATCCGTTCCGTTTCTCATGATCGTATCTACCATTTCGTAAATATAGGAAGATACCTTAGAATAATTTTCATCATGCGGTCTAAAATTAGCCGTCTCGGCCATTGCGGTTGCTTCCTCTACATATAACTTGGAATTATATTCATCATACTCATCCATATCATTTCTTGTGGACAGATTTCCGCTTCCAACAAGGTATGTGATATAGTTATCAGGATTCATCATCTCAGTGATGAATTCAAATGCAAGATCCTTCTGATCAGAATTCTCAGCAATAGCCCAACTCCATCCACCGGACATGGTCGTGTAGCCTCCGCCATTCTGAAGAGGCATCAGGGCAAAACCTAAAGCATCTGTGAGTGTATCATCCGTATATCCTTCCATAGGATAACTTCCTGTAGAAAGATAATCCGCATATCCCCAGCTTCCGTTAAGATATATTCCAAGCTTTCCGCTAGCCATATAACTGTTGGCATATTCCCAGTCACTTGCGTCAAACACTTCTGAAAGGGTTCCAATATATCCTTCCTCACGGCATGTCTGAAGGAATTCAAGAGCATCCGTAATGCCCTGGCTTGTGATATTCCATAGTCCAGTCTCATCGTCAAAAAGAGTATCCTCTGTTCCGGTAAGGAGCATCAGAAATGTATTCATGGTCGTCGCCTCAGCCTCCGTGTTGCTGCATGCAAACCAAATCGGGACTACATCATCCGCACAGTTTTCCTTGATGGCTGCACAGGCATCTAAGATATCCTGCCAGCTCTCCGGCTGCCAGTCTCTTCCAAGTCCCGCCTCTTCAAATACATCCTTGTTATACCAAAGGCCTCTTACATCCGTGCTTACGGGCACCGCATAAGTATTGCCATCAGTCCCTGTTGTTCCTTCCTTTAAAGCTTCTATGAATGCAGAGTCCCACTCATCCCATGAGCCAACATAGTCCGTAATATCAGCCACATATCCAGCCGCCACGTCCGTATTTAGCTGGAACGTATCCTCAAAGAACAGATCAGGGCTTGTGGATTCATCCTGCATCATTGTCTGTACTTTTGTGAAATAATCGCTGTCATTGGCAACAATGGGCTGTAACACAAGCTCAACCTCATCCTTTTTGTCCCAATTGTTATATGTCTCCATAATCCAATTGTACATATAACCGTCTTCACCTGTGTCACCGGAATCATTGTAGGTGATCACTAACTGCACGGTCTCTGAGCTGCTATCATCAGAATCGCTGCTCTCCGAACTAGAGTTAGAGCATCCCGCAAGCAAGCCCATCACCATTCCTGTGCTCAACAGCACTGCCAACATTTTTCTTTTCATAATAAGACCTCCTTTTCTCTCTTTTGACATATTGTTATGTCTATTATGTCGTTTCCACGTATCCTGTGATTTAAACATACTATCTCATCTGCATATTGTCAATAAAAAAAACCGATCCATTGGCATTTTTAATGTATTTGCCAATAATCGGTTTCTTCTTTTAGCAAAATTGCACATGTCATTTATATATCATTTTTCACGCTGAACAATTTCATAAGGAGTATAAATTATATCTTCCACATTTTTCCCATCCATGACATCTTTCAGGGTTCTAACCGCCGTTATTCCCATTAGCCCTTCCTCCTGCTTCACTCTCATAAACTCCTCTCCCACCTCATAAATCTCCGGAAATCCGTCAAATGCGGCAATTTCTCTCTCCAGATGCATTTCCTTAAGGGCGCGGCAAAGCAGTATCCCCACATTAAACTCTGCCACAAAAAAGGCAGTATACTCACTGTTCTTTAACGCCACCGCTCTGACTTCATCAAGCTCCTCATTTGTAAAATTTTCCTCTCCGCCGTCATTTATAGGATTATAACCCTGTAGGCATTCTGCAATTCCTATTACATCCTCATACTCAAAAATACAGTCCACAAAACCATTATAGCGCTCCGTTATAGTCGGCGTTGCCGTAAATGAGTGAGATACAAAGCATATCCGCCGATGCCCCTTTTCTATAAGCCTCCTGGTAAGCTCCTTTGCCGCCATATAATTATCAGTCTTCACACACGGAATAGAAATCCCCTTCATCTGCCTGTCCGCTAAGACCATGGGAAAATGGTTTAAGGCAAGCCGCAAAATCTGATCATTATAGATTTCTCCCTGGGCACACATTAAGATGAGCCCTTTAACACCAGCGTCAAGCAAATCCTCTATCGCACGATTTTCTTCCTCCACAACACCGTCAGTGCATTTAAACAACATATCAAATCCCAA
>CAZYLH010000001.1:18009-72016 GCA_964648695.1 uncultured Lachnospiraceae bacterium
GATTTTCTTCCTCCACAACACCGTCAGTGCATTTAAACAACATATCAAATCCCAATCGCCGACACTCTCCCTCAATACCTTTAAGAAGCTTTCCGCCAAAACTATAGCCGAAAGCGTCAAATATCACACCGATCAGAATCTTTTTATTTTCATCCTGCTCATTAAAATGACTGATTTTCATCTCTGTTTCCGAGGCTTTAAGCATTAGATCGATATCCTCGCTTACAAAGGAACCCCGTCCGGGAGCGCGTACAATATATTTTTTTTCCATCAAAAGATCCATCGCCTTCTTACTCGTAATCCGGCTGACCCCATACTCGCTTGCAAGTTCTTTCTCAGAGGGAAGCTTTGCTCCCGGTCTGTATTCACTTGATTTTATCTTATTTAGGAGATCAGAATATATCTTTTCATACATTATCACTTTTCCCATATCTAGCTCCTTTACTACAAGTCCTGTTTCTTCCCAGATATTACGCATTCATATCGGATTTAAAAAACACTCTCCATTATTTCTACTAATTGACATATTAAAGTGAGATGTTTTATATGTCAATACAAGAATTACTCCTGACTTTTACAGTTTAAATTTGTCACCAAAAGATTATTTTAACAAAAAAGAAGGGTCATGGCTTTTTATCCATGCTCCTTCTTTTTTAGGTTATGTTTTTATGTGAAATCAGTTAGTCCTAAGGGTTCTCATGGCATTTAACACCGCTAAAACCATCACTCCGACGTCCGCAAAAATAGCAATCCACATAGACGCGGTTCCCGTTATCCCTAAAGCGCCTATGATAAGGCAGACAGCCTTTACCACCAAGGCAAAGACAATGTTCTGATACACAATTGACAGACATTTCCTGGAGATATTCATTGCCTGTATGATCTTCTTTGGATTATCATCCATAAGGACAATGTCCGCCGCCTCGATAGCTGCATCAGACCCCAGAACCCCCATTGCTATTCCAATGTCCGCTCTGCTTAGAACAGGTGCGTCATTGATGCCATCACCCACAAAGGCAAGAACTTCGTTTTCTGATTTTTTTGCAAGGAGGTCTTCCACAATCTGAACCTTGTCTGCAGGAAGAAGTTCGGCGTGATATTCATCAAGTCCCAGCTTATCAGCCACGTCAGATGCAGTTGTCTCATTGTCTCCTGTAAGCATAACAGTCTTTTTTACACCGGCTTCTTTAAGCCCGGTAATGGCATCCGCAGAATTCTCTTTTATGGTATCCGAGATGACAATGCTGCCTATAAAGCTGTTATCCAAAGCTAAATATACGACGCTTCCCACATCACTCACAGCATCAAAGGATATACCCGCTTCTGTCATCATCTCCTTATTTCCGGCTAACACCTTTGCCCCGCGATACACAGCGCTTACGCCGCGCCCGCCTATCTCCTTGACATCGCCTATAAGGCTCTTGTCAATCTCCCCGGCATATGCTTCACAGATACTCTTTGCGATGGGGTGATTGGAATAATTTTCCGCATAGGCGGCTGTTTCAAGAAGCTCCTCTTTTGTATGCCCTTTTTCAGGATAGAGCTTTGTCACAGAAAAGCTTCCCCTTGTCAGGGTTCCAGTCTTATCAAATACAACATATTTGGTCTTGGCTAGAGCCTCCAGATAGTTAGAGCCCTTTACCAGTATTCCGTTTCTTGAAGCTGCGCCGATACCTCCAAAAAAGCCCATCGGGATGGAGATAACCAGTGCGCACGGGCAGCTGATAACAAGGAAAGTGAGAGCTCTAAAGATCCAGTCGCTCCAGTTAGGGCTCGCGCTTAAAATAACCATTCTAAAAAGCGGCGGCACAAGAGCGAGTGCTAAGGCGCTGTAGCATACAATCGGCGTATAATAGTGGGCAAATTTGGTTATGAATTTTTCTGTACGCGCCTTCTTCATGCTGGAATTTTCCACAAGGTCCAAAATTTTTGAGACCGTGGATTCTCCAAATTCCTTTGTGGTGCGAACCCTTATAAGTCCCGTGATATTTACAGAGCCGCTTATAACCTCATCACCTTGGCTTACGGAGCGGGGAACGCTCTCTCCTGTCAGCGCACTTGTGTTTAGCGTGCTTGTGCCATCGCAGACAACGCCGTCAATGGGGATCTTTTCTCCCGGCAAAACTACGATAACAGAGCCAATGGGAACCTCATCCGGATCGACCTGCTCATATGAATCCCCATTTGCAAGGTTTGCATAGTCCGGTCTTATATCCATCAGGCTGGCAATGTTTTTTCTGCTCTTTCCCACTGCATAACTTTGGAAGAGCTCTCCGATCTGATAGAAAAGCATAACGGCAACGCCCTCGGAATATTCGCCAAGAATAAATGCTCCGATGGTGGCGACGGACATCAGGAAATTTTCATCAAAAACCTCTCCGTGAATTATACCCAAAGCTGCCTTTCTCAAAATATCATATCCGATTACCAGATATGGAATTATGTATAAAGCAAAGAACAGCACCCCTGTCGCAGGAATAAAATGTAATATCAGCATCAAGATGGCTGCTATAATAATCCTATAAAGTATATTTTTTTGCTTTTTTGTCATCGCTATGCACCTGATACCTTTTTCGCTTAATCAATTAACAATAGATCTCACAGTCAGGTTCCACCTTCTTGCAGGCTTTTGTTATGTCCTTCATGACTTTGTCAGGCTCCGCACCCTCATCAAACTCAACGCTCATCTTCTGCGTCATAAAGCTTACCGTGGCAGATTTAACACCATCTATTTTTCCGGCAGCTTCCTCCATCTTTGCAGCACAGTTTGCACAGTCAACCTCGATCTTAAAATTCTTTTTCATGTGATTTCTCCTTTTTTAGCATTATTCTTCCACATGCTCCATACCCATGCTTATGATCGCTCTTACATGGTCGTCGTCCAATGAATAGTAGATGGATTTTCCTTCTCTTCTGAAGCGTACCAGCTTTGAATCCTTTAAAATGCGAAGCTGATGGCTTACAGAGGATTGGCTTAAACCAAGCAGATCAGCAATCTCCTGCACACAAAGCTCCCGCTCAAACAGCGCATAGAGAATTTTTACTCTGGTGGAATCTCCAAAAACTCTAAACAAATCTGCCAGATCATATAAAACCTCATCTGCCGGCATTTCTGCTAAAAGTGCGGATAAATCTCGCTCTCCCATTGGCTTAACTCCTCTCTTTCTTTGGATGATGAGACAGGATAACTTTTTGTTTCTCGCCTCATATGTTCATGTGTTCATATGTCGAATATATCACTTCTTTTATCTCTTGTCAACAAAAAAGCAGCAGAAATTGATATTTTCTGCTGCTAATTTTTTATCTTTTAAAAAGCGGCTATTGCCTCCACCTCACAGAGCACATTCTTTGGCAGTGTCTTTACCGCCACGCAGGAACGCGCGGGCTTTCCGGTAAAATACTTTGCATACACCTCGTTAAATGCCGCAAAGTCATTCATATCCGCCAAAAAGCAGGTGGTCTTTATAACGTTTTCCGCACCGCATCCGGCTGCCTTTAAAATGGCAATGACATTCTTGCAGGACTGCTCCGCCTGCTCGGAAATTCCCCCTGCCACCAGACCTCCGTTTGCCGGATCAATAGGGATCTGACCTGAGGTGTATAAAAGCTTTGCGCCTGCGCTAACTACATACCCCTGCGAATAGGGTCCGATTGCGTCGGGTGCCTCCTTTGTTGCGATTATTTCTGCCATAATGTCTCTCCTTTCCTGCCTCTTTTTTTATATGAGGTTAGTCCTGCTTTACATCCTTCATGGAGAAATTAAAGCGTCCCATCTTGTCCTGACCGGTGCAGACAACCTTTACAACATCGCCGATATTTAGCACATCCTCAACTGATCTGATTCTCTCGTTTGTGATCTTTGAAATGTGAACCATTCCCTCCTTGCCGGGAGCAAACTCCAAAAATGCTCCAAATTCCTTGATGCTGATTACTGTACCTGTAAGAAGCATTCCTGCCTCGTAATCAGTGACAATAACATTAATGGTGTCCATAGCCTTCTGTATCATGGCCTCGTCGATTCCACATACGGAAACCATGCCCTCATCGGTTATGTCGATCTTCACGCCGGTCTCCTCGATAATCCTGTTGATCACCTTACCCTGCTTGCCGACAACATCGCCAATCTTAGAAGGATCGATAGTCATGGTGACGATCTTTGGAGCATATGCGCTCACGCTCTCGCGAGGTGCGTCAATCGCCTTACTCATCACCTCATCCATAATATAAAGGCGGGCCTCCCTTGTCTTTGTAAGGGCCTCCTCTACAATGTTTTTAGTTAGGCCATGAATTTTGATATCCATCTGGATGGCAGTGATACCCTTGTGAGTACCAGCAACCTTAAAGTCCATATCGCCAAAGAAATCCTCAAGACCCTGTATATCTGTCAGGACAATGTAATCATCGTCTGAATCTCCGGTCACAAGACCGCATGAGATACCCGCTACCATTGCCTTAATAGGCACACCGGCAGCCATTAAAGCCATACAGGAAGCGCACACGGACGCCTGAGATGTGGAGCCGTTTGACTCGAAAGTCTCAGACACAGAGCGGATGGCATACGGGAATTCCTCCTCTGTTGGAAGAACGGGGATAAGGGCTTTTTCCGCCAGCGCACCGTGGCCAATCTCGCGACGTCCCGGCCCCCTTGAAGGCCTCGTCTCTCCAACGGAGTATGAGGGGAAATTGTACTGGTGCATGTAGCGCTTGGAAGTCTCGTTTACATCAAGACCGTCAAGTCTCTGAGCGTCTGATAGGGGCGCAAGGGTAACCACGTTGCAGATCTGAGTCTGACCACGGGTAAACATTGCAGAGCCGTGCACTCTTGGTATCAGATCAACCTCCGCCGCAAGAGGACGGATCTGGTTGATGGCACGTCCGTCAGGTCTCTTGTGATCCTTTAAGATCATCTTTCTGACAGTCTTCTTCTGGAATTTGTAAACTGCATCGCCTACAAGGGGCACCCACTCAGGATGGGTCTGCTCATATCTCTCGGTAAGCTTTGCTGTAATCTGCTTAATATTTTCCTCTCTCTTCTGCTTCTCATCGGTAAATACAGCCTCCTCCATCGCTCCCGGGGTGATGAAGTCCACCATATCATCCCAGAGCTCTGCCGGTGTATCCACATGCTCATAGTCATGCTTTGGCTTTCCATTTTCTGCAACGATCGTATCAATAAAGGCGATCACCTGCTGATTCACCTCGTGGGCGCCGTAGATTGCCTTAAGCATTACATCCTCTGAAACCTCGTTTGCTCCCGCCTCGATCATTATCACCTTATCGCGGGTGGAGGCAACAGTAAGAGCCAGATCAGAAACCAGTCTCTGCTCGCTTGTAGGGTTGTAAACAAGCTCACCGTCAACCAATCCCACCTGTGTAGCAGAGATCGGGCCGTCAAAGGGGATGTCAGAGATTGATGTGGCGATGGATGCGCCGATCATGGCAATCACCTCCGGAGAGCACTCCGGATCCACGCTCATAACCATAGCATCAAGCGTCACATCATTGCGGTAATCCTTCGGGAAAAGGGGACGCATAGGGCGGTCGATGACACGGCTTGTAAGAACTGCATGTTCGCTTGCCTTGCCCTCTCTCCTGTTAAAACCTCCGGGGATTTTTCCCACGGCATACATCTTCTCCTCGTACTCAACGCTTAAGGGGAAAAAGTCAATGCCATCCCTTGGCTTGTCTGATGCTGTGGCGGTGCATAAAAGAGTTGTGTCGCCATAGTGCATAAATGCTGCACCGTTTGCCTGAGCTGCCACTCTTCCAATATCAACCCGAAGAGTTCTTCCTGCCAGCTCCATGGAATAAGTCTTGTACATTTCAATATCTCCTTTAAATGATGTATGAAAGATACCGAAACTACTGATAAACCCACCGGCTGATGAGCTTATCAGTGGTCTCGGCGAAAATCTTTCATTTTTTTCTTAAAGAAAAGAGGTGAAGTTTCCTTCACCTCTTCACTTCGCCAGTTGAATTGAATTCAGAGATGAATTACTTTCTGAGACCAAGCTTCTCGATAAGCGCTCTGTAGCCCTCAAGATCTTTCTTTCTCAGATAAGCGAGCAGGTTTCTTCTCTGACCGACCATCATCAGAAGACCTCTTCTGGAGTGATGATCCTTAGGATTTACTTTAAGGTGTGCGTTAAGCTCCTTAATGCGCTCAGTCAAAAGCGCGATCTGAACCTCGGATGAACCCGTGTCAGTAGGAGTTCTTCCATACTCTGCGATAATCTCTGCCTTCTTTTCCTTAGAAATCATGATTCCTATCCTCCATAAATTATACTGTTATGACTCACCAAAAACCAAGGAAGGGCTTGGAGTGGCCCGTACCTGAGCCTCGGCGAAAACTCATACTGCCACATAGTAGCACATTTCATCACAAATGTAAAGCGCAAAAAATGTTTTTTACCCTTACATCTTTCTCAAATACGCAAGATTGTCTGAAATCATCGCGTTTCTCTGAGCGACGCACTCCACGCTTCTTAAGGGATCTTTTGGTGTGTTAAATACATAGTCAACAAGCTTATCCATAGTTGTCGTGGCAACATGCATTCTGGTATCCGAGGACGCGTAGTAGATGTATATATCCCCGTTTTCCCTGACGATGGCGCCGTTTGTAAACGCCACGTTTGACACATCTCCCACTCTCTCATCCCCTAAGGGGCCGATAAGCAGTCCTGATGGCTCTGCAATCACCTTCCACGGCTCATTTAAATCAGTCGCAAAGGCATAGATTACATAACGCAGTCCCGCAGCGGTGTTTCTCACGCCGTGCGCAATGTGGATCCACCCCTTAGGGGTTTTTATCGGAACAGCGCCCGCACCGTTTTTCACTTCGGTTATGGTGTGATACTTTCTCTTGCTGGTGATGATCTCCTCGTCAATAACCGCGTGGGTGATATCATCACAAAGGCCAAAGCCGATGCCGCCTCCTGAGCCCGTGTCTATAAAGTCATCCATGGGTCTTGTGTAAAAGGCGTACTTTCCGTTTACAAACTCCGGATGAAGCACCACATTTCTCTGCTGAGGTGATCTTAATGTGACCAGGTTTGGAAGCCTCTCCCAGGTCTTTAAATCCTTAGTGCGCACAATTCCGGCAGCCGCAACGGCAGCGGACAAGTCAGGATTTGTCTCATCCTTACTCTCAGAGCAGAACACACCGTAGATATAGCCGTCCTCGTGCTGGGTAAGGCGCATATCATACACGTTTGTCTCCTCAGGGCAAGTATCCTCAAGGAGGATCGGATAATCCCAGAATTCAAATCCATCTATTCCGCTATCGCTCTCTGCCACAGCAAAGAATGACTTTCTATCATTCCCCTCCACACGCACAATCAGATAGTACTTTCCGTTAAGGTAGATGGCACCGGAGTTCATAGCGGCATTGATGCCAAGGCGCTCTACAAAAAGCGGATTGCTTTCAGGGTCAAGATCATATTTCCATATAAGCGGCGCATGCTTTGCCGTAAGAACCGGATATTTATAGCGGGCATAAATACCGTTTGAAAAATCCGCCTTGTAGTTATGCCTGTGTATCAGCTCATCATAATCTTTTTTTAGATAGTAGTAGCGAGGATGTAGCTTTGGCTCCACTCCCCTCTTGATAATCTCTATGCACATGCGCCCGTTGTGATAAGGGCATTTCCACGGCTCAACTATGGGCTTTTCAAAATCCGGCGTATGATCTGGCTTTAGCCGCCAATACCACTCTCCGCCTTCTCTAGGATCAGTCAGTTTTTCCTGGATATAGGTCCAGATATCGCATGCCGCCTCTAAGTACTCCTCACGTCCGTCTCTCTGATAGCCATTTAAAAAGCCAACAACCGCCTCTGCCTGTCCCCACCAGATACGGTATTCATCATCAACGCCCCTCTCGCACTCGTTTAAGAGGGAATGCTCACGGTAAGCCCTCTCATAAATCTTCTTAGTCAAGTCCGCAGTGATAACATGCATACGGCGCGTGTATTCTGGATCATTAAGCACCTCAAGGCCGCGGTCAATAAGCCATGCCGCCTCAATGTCGTGCCCGTATGAGTGCAGGTCGATGATGGAGTTCATCTCGCGGTCAAAGAAAACCTCCTGCCTGCAAAGCGCGGGGTTATAAAGCTTTTTCTCAATCGTATCAAAAATCCATGAAAGGCGCTTTGCCACGCGCGCATCCTTTGAAACACGCAAAAGCTCTGTATAAGCCTCTAAGACATGTAAAAGGGTGTTCATGGTTTTTTCCGCCATCACTCCGTTTTCAGAAAGCTTTTCGTTGCTCTCCGGCTTAAAGTCCGCTGTGAAGGCTTCCATATATCCGATATCATCCCTGCACTTTGTCTCGATCAGCTCAAAGAGCAAAAAGGCTGTATCAAGCGCCTCCTTTTTGTTTGTAACGCTGTAATATGACGACAAAGCGTAGATGGCAAATGCCTGGTTGTAGGTGTGCTTTAAGTCATCAAAAACTGTACCGTCATAGTTTAAGCTCCAGTAAACGCCGCCGTTTACATCATCAAGGCAGTGATTTTTTAAGAAATCATATGCGTGATCCGCATAAGAAAGCAGAGTATCATCTTTTAGTACCATATAGGCGTTACTGTAAAACCAGAGAATTCGGCTGTTTAAAATGCAGCCCTTAACCGCCCTTTTATCTACCTTTAGATCGCTGTCCACGTAGCCGTAAAAACCGCCGTACTCTGCGTCCTTTAAGCGGTTCCAAAAAGGGATGATTTTTTTGATTAAATGTTTTTTTACCTCAGAAATAAACATATCTTTATCTCCTTATTTACTGAAAAGGCTGCCAAAAAGCAGCCTTTCACATGAATATCAAATTTTATCTGCGGCCGATCTCTGTGTCGTCCTCACGGGTAACACTGTGCTCCTTTATATAGGAGACAATCTTGTCCGCCTCTGTAAACGCCAGACCTACATAGCTGTCAGCGCAGCCGTAATAGATGGCGATACGTCCTGTCGCAGCGTCGCATATGGTTGCGCATGGGAATGTGACATTTGGAACAAATCCCCTCTCCTCATACCACTCCTCTGGGGTGAGCAGGAAGTTCTCGCAGCGATACTTCACAATAGAAGGATTGTCTATATCTAGTATTGCACCACCGATAGAGTATACAAGACCGTTGCAGGTTCCGGAAACACCGTGATAGAACAAAAGCCATCCTTCGCTGGTCTCGATCGGAGCAGCTCCGCCGCCGATCTTTACGGACTCCCACCACTCAGAGCTTCTTCCCATCACATGGCGATGGCGGCCCCAGTATATCATGTCGGGGGACTCGCTTAAGAAGATATCTCCAAACGGCGTATGACCGCTGTCAGAAGGTCTTGATAGCATCATGTACTTGCCGTTTATCTTTCTAGGGAAGAGCACTGCGTTTCTGTTAAAGGGAATAAACGGATTCTCAATGCGTGTAAAGGTCTTAAAATCCTTTGTCTTTGCCACATGGATGGAAGCGCCGTAAAAATCGCCGCACCACATAGCATAATAGGTATCCTCAACCTTTACCAGACGGGGATCATACGCATATCTTGGCGGGAAATCATTTCCATCCTCATCCACAAAACGGATCTTCTCCTCATCAAATGTCCAGTGGATAGCGTCATCACTGCGTCCAAGGTAAATGTATGGGATTCCGTTTATCTGCTCCCCTCTGAACACGCCGATAAACTTCCCCTCATAGGGGATAACAGCGCTGTTAAAAATCCTCGCCACATTTTTAACAGGATTGCGGCCGATGATGGGGTTATCGTGATACCTCCACACAGGGGCGTTTACAATCCCCTCCGGCATATCCACCCATGGCATATTTGGTACATTGTCACAGATAAGTTTTACGTTGCTCATAGTCACTCTCCTTTATACTTTAGGACGGCCGTCCTGATTTTCATATGCTAGTAAGGCTTTGTGCGCATGGTGGATTCCCTTATCAAAAGCTCCGTGGTGACATAGATAAGCTCCTTAGGAACATCTGGCTGGCTGATCCTTTCAAGAAGCCTGCACATCAGCCTCATTCCCATGCTCTGGTTGTTCACTGCGATAGTTGTAAGAGTCGGGGTTAGGATTCTAGCCGCCTCACTGTTATCAAACCCCGTCACGCAGACATCCTTTGGGATCTGTAGTCCAACGCTTCTAAGCTTATGATACACATCCTTAGCTATATCATCGTTCGCACACATTATGGCATCCGGTATATATGGAAAACTCTCCACAACTTTATATACCTCATCCCGCACATAATAGCGGTTCTCCTGATGTGATGTATATAATAGCTGATCCTTTTCATTTAGTCCGTATTCTGCTAAAGCTGCCCTAAAGCCCTCAAAGCGATCCGCTATCGAACGGCAATAGGTCGTATCCCCAATAAAGCAAAAGCGGCTAAAGCCCTGCCTGATAAGCTGTTCCGTAAGCCTTCGCATACTGTGATACCCCTCAGAGATGATCACATCCCCGTGGCGCAGATACAGATCCGTGTGCACCGGACTGTCCAAAAAGACAGTTGGAATATTCGCCTCCATTAGTAGATCGATATAGCTCGGGTCAAAAACGCTCATTACGATCATGCCGAATATCTGATCTTTCTCCTCAAAGGGAAGTATGCGGTTTTGTATATCCGCATCGCTCACAACCTGAAGGCGAAGCGACATATGCTTCTCGTTTAACACATCCGATATGCCGATGATGATACGGTTCCAGAAATTTGAAGTCTCCCGCCTTGATAAAACCAGCACATTCATCTGGTTGGCAGATAACAGCTCAATCGGCGAGCCCTCCGGCATATTGATCCTGTACTGAGGATAGCCCATGTCTATGGCTGTTTTTATCACCTGAAGCCTTGTCTCATGTGCGACAGCCTCGCTTCCAGATAGTGCCTTTGAAACTGTATTGCGCGATAGCCCCAGCACACCTGCAATTTCCTGTATAGTAACCCGCTTCATAACCCTCTCTCCAAAGCTAAAATGCACAAAATGCACAATCAGAATAACATTTTACATCTATCCCGCTTCTCTTCTCAAGGACAATATACAAGATAAGCGTGGGATTGTCAACAGAATTTCAAATATTTATCAATCCTGGGCATAATCAAAATGCACAAAATGCACTTGTTCTGCACTATTTGTATGTTCCCGTGTCCGGCACGTCTGCCCTCGCCTCATAGGCATAGGTGATAAGTTCAGTCGCCCCAAGCGTTTCGTGATCACTACCCACCTGCGCTACGCATAAAGTAAGCTCCTCAGGAGGATCATCCATGGGCGCGATAAGAAGTTCGCTTGAGATATAAATTGTATCGAGCTCTTCATCATCTGCCACAATCACACTGTACTCGTTAAAATTCTCGCCGTACACATAGATATATCCGTTTTTATAGGTAATCTCAGAAACGCTTATGGTGTAAAGTCCGAGGGTCATATCAACCTCCTCGTAGGGGTTTATGCCGTCATATACCAGCATATCTCCGTAGAGCATATCATATTCAATGGCGTTAAGATTATCTATATATGTCTCCTCGTCAATCTCACCATTTAAATATTTCTGATGGTACTTGTTCAGTATCCCCTTATTATAGTCCAGCTTATCACACACATATGCCATCAGCTGATACGCCTCCAGATCCCTATCCTCCTTTGAAAGGCCTAAATTATCCCAAACCACATATTTTGTGAGCGTTAGATCTCCAGAAAGGAGCATATCATCCGTAAGCTCAAGACTCGGCAAATGATCTCCAAAGAGCACCAGTACGCACTCTTCTCCACTCTCTTCAAGCGCCTGCACAAGCTCCTCTAAGAACTGATCCATCTCATAGAGCTGATTTACGTAGTAGAGATACTCCTCATACATTTCAAAATCATCCATGGAAACTATGTCTATTACAGGATCTTCTATCACCGTCTCCTGCGGATATGCGCCATGCCCCTGAACGGATATGGTGTAGATAAAGGCGGAATCATCTTCCTCGTCTATTATGGCACTTATATAGCCGGTAAGGCATTTATCCTCCGCCCATCCAGTTTCTGTATAGGTTAGGTCATACATATACTCGATCGGGATAAAGCAGGAAAAGCCAAGCTTTGAAAAAACATTGTTTCTGTCATAAAATGTCCCGTCATTGTTGTGTATGGCGTAGGTACTATATCCTAATGAGGCCAGATTATAGGCGATGCTCTCACAGGTTGTCTCCTGCAATATTGTCTTGTAGGGATATTCTCCGGGGCCAAAGGAATCTATATTCATTCCGGTGAGGACCTCAAACTCAGAGTTTGCAGTTCCTGCACCGACACTTGGCATGGCGAGATACCCCGATGTGTACTCTTCTGTCAGTGAGCGAAAGAAAGGAATCGGATCCTCTGTCAGCTCAAGCCCCACCACCTCCGTGACATCAAAAAAGGATTCAAGCTGCACGACGATGATATTTGGACCGTCATCTGAGCTTCCCTGCGATGTATCCGATGAGGACGTATCTCCGGTTTCATCTGTGCCTATCTCATCCTCCTCTAAAACCTCCAGTATGATGGTATCCTCCTGGATTATATCGTCATAGTCATCCGGTTCCTTAATGCCCGTGTTAAAGATGGTGTTTGAAAAACAATATGCCACACCATAAGCTTCGTACGCCTCGTGGATATTGTTATAGCTGGTGGGAAGCATGCCGGATAAGACACCGATATCAACTGCAAGAAGGGTAAGAAAAAGTGTCAGGGCGATAATTCCAAGCGCAGAAAAGCGCCTTATTTTTCTCTGTATAACAGGAGCTTTTAACCATAAAAAAACTAAAAGTGCCACCGCGGCTAAGATGCCCAAAATCAAAAGAGCGATACCTAGCGCGCCTAAATAGTCATAAGCAATTGTATACGCATCTTTTATCAAGAGAAGGTCCTGCCCTGTAAAGGGAGTGGTTCTAAAGCTAAGCAGCACTCCGTTTGTAACTCCCACCGCAAGGCATAGTATCCCCGCTAGAGAAAACGCAAACACACGCCTCTTAAAGAGAAACGCCGGTGAGAGCACGCAGAGTATAATCATCACGTTTATGGCAAATATAGCAGGGCTTTTCACCAGGAAAATAATTGTATCTAAGACCGAGCCCCGCCCCAATAGCTCTATAACTATTTCAATGAAAACACCAATTAAAATCCAGACCAGAAAGTTAGATCTGATATCTGGAAATAGTGATACTCTCTTTGCCTCTGACAGTAATTTTGAAAGCATAATAGACCCCCTTAATCACATGCAAATCTTATCACTGGCATATGATTTTGTAAATAGGAAACCTTGACATAAAAATCCAACAAGTCTATAATGTTGCGTTGTGCGATACAAGCGGCCCAAAGTCATAAAATTCATGCTTGCATGAAATTTTATGACCTTGGGTAGCGAAAAACACCGAAAAGCAGCCATTTTTCGCAGAAAAATGAGCGGATTTGAGGTGCTTTAGGATTGCGTGAGCACAAAGTGCGGAGCAATCCGTGTATCGCTATAAAGGTAGAAAGAGGAAATGCACATGAGCTTTACATTCATAGAAAAAATGCCAACGCCCGCACAGATCAAAGAGGAATTTCCTGTGCCTGAGAAAGTAAGACAGATTAAGGCCAAAAGGGATGTTGAAATAGCAGACGTCATTACCGGCAAGAGCGATAAATTTCTCGTTATTATCGGACCCTGCTCCGCAGATAATGAGGATTCAGTCTGCGACTATTTAAACAGACTGGCAAAGGTAAATGAGCAGGTAAAGGATAAGCTTCTCATTGTGCCAAGGGTTTACACCAACAAGCCCAGGACAACCGGCGAGGGTTATAAGGGTATGGTGCATCAGCCAGATCCGGACAAGAAGGAGGATATGCTGGCCGGTCTTCTCGCCATCAGACATCTTCACATCCGGGCGGTTTCCGAATGCGGCATGACATGCGCGGACGAGATGCTCTATCCCGAAAACTGGCAGTATCTCACCGATATCCTCTCCTATGTTGCCATCGGAGCAAGAAGCGTTGAAGATCAGCAACACAGGCTTGTGGTAAGCGGTATGGACGTCCCCGCGGGAATGAAAAATCCCACCAGCGGAGATCTCTCGGTGATGATGAACTCCGTCTATGCGGGTCAACAGCCCCATCACTTTATCTTCCGCAGCTGGGAGGTTAAATCTTCTGGCAATCCTCTCACCCACACCATCTTAAGAGGTGCGGTAAACAAGCATGGGCAGGCCATTCCAAACTACCACTATGAGGATCTGATGAGATTATATGAAATGTATGCCAAGAAAACGCTCAAGAATCCCGCGTGCATTGTGGATGCAAACCACTCCAACTCCAACAAGCAGTATAAGGAGCAGATCCGCATTGTAAAGGAAGTACTTCACAGCCGCACCCACTCAGACGACATAAAAAAGCTGGTAAAGGGCGTTATGATCGAGAGTTATATTGAGGAAGGCTGTCAGAAAATCGGCGAGCATATCTACGGAAAGTCCATCACAGACCCCTGCCTTGGCTGGGAGGATACTGAAAAACTCCTCTACGAGATTGCAAATAGGGTTTAAATATTTTTCATCAAAAAAATCCCCCGGCAGAAAGCCTGGGGATTTTTTTACTACATTCTATCCGGTGCCTCAAAGCCTAGGATGTCGATGGCACACAAAAGCACGTCCTTAACCATTGAGATGAGGCGGATATAGCCATACATCTTTTCCCTATCCGGCTCTGAAAGGATTTTGGTTTCATTGTAAAAGCCGTTAAAGGCATTTGCAAGCTCATATACATACCCGCAGATTTTGTGAGGGGCGTCCTCTGTATATGCCTGATCCATGGATTCTGAAAATCTGCTTAAGGCCAGACAAAGATTCTTTTCAGCCGCGCTTGTAGGGGCGCTTATCATGCGTTCATCTGACATTACATTATTTGCCTCTAAAAATCTGGCGAGAATGGTCTTAATTCTTACAATGTTGTAAAGAATATAAGGTCCTGTATTTCCGTCAAAGGATGAAAATCGGTCTAGATCAAAGACATAATCCTTTGACGCCTGATTGCTAAGATCCCCGTATTTTAGGGCCGCCAGTCCGATGATGCGACATGTCTTTTCTCTGTCATCAGCGTCACTCATATGAGTGCTCTCAAGGCTCTTTTCATAGATCGCCCTGTTGATATCCTCTATAAGCTGCTCTAAGCGCATCACACCGCCCTCACGGGTCTTAAAGGGCTTTCCGTCCTTGCCATTCATCGTTCCAAAGCCCAAAAAGGACAGCTCAGTTTCATCCCTTACTATCCCACTCTTTCTGGCGGCGCGGAAAACCTGTGTAAAGTGCATCTCCTGGCGCTTGTCAACCACATATAGCACTCTGTCCGGAGAAAACAACTTTTCACGCTCCACAAGCGTCGCAAGATCCGTTGTCGGATAAAGAGCGGCACCGTCGGACTTTACAAGAATGCAGGGAGGTATCTCCTTTGTGTCCGTCTCTTCTTTTACATCCATGACCAGCGCGCCCTGACTTTCATACGCAAGCCCCCTCTCCTTCATATCCTGTATCATGGCAGGAATATAGGGGTGCGCATCGCTCTCCTTTTTCCACACGTCAAAGGTCACATTTAGCTTTTCGTAATTCCTTTTTAAGTCGGAAACGGAGACATTTAAGATATGCTGCCACAGCGCCCGATAGCCCGGGTGATTGTTTTGAAGCATGAATGTCGCGTTGTGCGCACGCAAAGCAAACGCCTCGTCGACTTTAGATCTAGCGCTGGCTGTGGGATAGATTTCCTCCAGCTCGCTTATAATAAAGGGCGGATTTTCAGGATATGGACCGGTATAAGAATCATCAAAATAAGGAAGCTCCGGCTGACGATCCTTAACCTCCTCGATGATCAGGCCCATCTGAAGCCCCCAGTCACCCAAATGCACATCGCCAATTACTGTGTTTCCATAAAAGCGGTTTAAGCGCTTTAAGCTCTCTCCGATGATGGCTGAGCGAAGATGCCCTACATGTAGGGGCTTAGCTACATTTGGCCCGCCGTAGTCAATTACAAGCATCTTGGGTGTTTCCTCTTTGTTACACCCATATGTCTCACTATTGTACATCTCAGTGAGATAGTCTGCAAGAAATTCCCCTGAAATGCGGATGTTGATAAAACCCGGCTTTACAGCCTGAACACTCTCAAATGCCTTATTTCCTGAGAGCACCTCCACAACCTCCTCAGCGATGGCTATAGGCGCTTTTTTATAGAGCTTAGCGCCCGATAAACTTCCATTGCACTGAAACTCACATAGATCAGGCCGATTTGAGTGAGTACATCCTCCAAGAGCCGGCTCATAACCCTTAGCTTTAAATCCCTCGCTTACAATACCGGAGATAATATCTAGCAGCTTTTCCATAAATATACCTCTTCTTTTGGAAAATTCTTTTATAAAGAGCTCTTTTTTAAAGAGCCATAACTTAACGCAAAACCCTAAAGTATCCTACCTGATTGGCATCATTGTCCAGGTTTTGAGTTCTCATATACATGCAGAATAAAAACAAGGCTACTATAATAAAATTATTGAGATTTGTCAAAGAAATTCATGCTCCCTCTCGATCCTGTTTTAAATCTCCAATGTACAAAGTCTTTCCAAGCGGTGCCAAAACTTTCAAAATCGTACTCAAATTCGGTGTCGTGCTTCCATTCTCTATCCTGGCAATCACCGGTTGTTTCACTCCGCTCAGTTCTTCCAACTCCCTCTGGGAAATCCCCCTCTCCTTCCTGGCCTTAGTCAACTCCCCTATCAAAGCCACTCTAAGGTCACTCTCTGCAATTTCATCTCGTGTAAACATTTCCTTTCGCACATCATCCCAAGTTGTCCACCTAGCACCATTTAGTTCAGCACTCATTATAGACCACTCCTTTCCTTAAAATCAGCTAACTCTCGTTTGGCTTTCTCAATCTCTCTGGCAGGTGTTTTTTGCGTCTGTTTCATAAACTGGTGAAGTAACACATACCGACCACCTACCACACCAGCGAACAATATCCTGTCTCTAATCGGGCGCAGCTCCCATATTTCACCGTCTAAATGCTTAACATAGTTCTCACTCAGTTCCGCCACGCCATATACGCTTAGTGCTTGTATATAATCATTTATCTTGTTCAGTTTAATCCGGCTGTCCTTACTCTTTCCTTTTTTTAGTTCCTGCATATATTCCAGCACGGGTTTGCGCCCGTTGCTGTCCTCATAAAAAATAATCTCGTGCAAGTTTAAATCCCCCCTGTCCTCCTTCATAATACATAAAAGTTATCATTTCGTCAATACATAAAAGTTATCATTTTATAATACCACTACCCCACTATGTAGATCCTTAATTAAGACACTCCGCCTGTCAAAAAAGAGAGCAGATAACTCTCTGCTCCCTCTTAGGATTTTAGGTGTAATTGATTTCTCAGTTGTAATTTCCCAAGGCATATGCCTTACTTCTTGGATTTCTTGGGTTTCTCAGCCTTAGCCGACTTTTTTGCAGCCTCCTGCTCTGTACGCGCTTCCTTAACCAGCTCGGCATACATATCCTCGTATTTTCTTGCAGATGCATTCCAGGAGAAGTCCTGCCTCATGGCTCTTTCTACCATCTCCTGCCAGCGTGAGCGGAAGCGATAATAGACGCTCTTTGCATACTCAATGATGGAAAACATCTCATGAGCGTTAAAATTGGCAAACGAGAAACCTGTACCCGTATTCTCAATCTCGTTGTAAGCCTCCACCGTATCATTAAGCCCTCCGGTCTCCCTGACAATGGGAAGGGTTCCGTAACGCAGGCTCATAAGCTGGCTTAATCCGCACGGCTCAAAGAGTGAGGGCATTAGGAAGGCGTCACAGGAAGCATAGATCCTGTGTGAGAGCTCCTCGGAGTAATAGATATTGGCAGACACGTTTTCAGGGTAGCGCTTAGCGTAATCCCTAAACATCTGCTCATACTGTCCCTCCCCTGTTCCAAGAACCACCAGCTGGACATCTGGCGTACAAATCTCATCCATCATATACTGCACAAGGTCAAAGCCCTTTTGCGCTGTAAGGCGTGAGATAATGCCGATCATAAACACGTCCGCATCCTGCCTTAGGCCAAGCTCTGCCTGAAGCGCAAGCTTATTTTCTACCTTTTTCGTGCGGAAATTATCCACGGTAAAGTTTTGTGCAAGAGCTGTATCCGTCTCGGGGTTATACTCGTCATAGTCGATGCCGTTTAGTATTCCGCGCAAGCGATTGGACTTGGAGAATATCAGCCCATCAAGGCCCTCGCCGTAAAAAGGAGTCTGGATTTCCTTTGCATAGGTTTCACTTACCGTTGTCACAAGATCGGCATATACTATACCGCCCTTTAACAGATTTCCATTGCGATAGCTTTCCAGCTTGTCCGGGGTGAAATAATAGTCGGACAATCCAGTCATATGCTTAATGGTATCCACATCCCAGGTACCCTGAAATTTCAGGTTGTGGATGGTCATGATGGTCTTAATGCCCATGAAGAACATGTCGCCCTGGAAGCTGTCATTTAGGTATACCGGAACAAGCCCCGCCTGCCAGTCATGGCAGTGGATAATGTCAGGACGAAAACCTATAAGCGGCAGACAGGAAAGAACCTGCCTGGAGAAGAATGCAAACTTCTCAATGTCCTCATACATATTGTGATATGGCCATGGTCCGCCAAAGTAAAACTCACTGTCAAGGAAATAGAAATGAACGCCCTCATACATCATTTCCAGCACGCCGACATACTGATTTCTCCAGCAGAAATCTGTGTAATAATGGGTTACATAGCGCATCTCGGAACGATATTTCTCCGGTATGCACAAATATTTGGGCATGATGACGCGAACATCATACTTGCTCTTGTCGATATATTTGGGCAATGACCCAATAACGTCCGCAAGACCTCCGGTTTTGATAAAGGGCACACATTCAGATGCCACAAAAAGTACGTTTTTCAAAGCCATCCCTCCCTGTCTGTATCAGTTTCTAAATCACATGTGCAAAATCGAGAGTTTACCCCATCGATCTTTTATAAGTATACAGCATTTTGCACAAAATGGAAATACCCTTTCTGGATTATTTTCTCTTGGAAGCCCTAAGCTCTCTCGCACTCTCTAAGGTGTTTTTAGTGATAGTCGCCCCGCCAAGAAGCCTTGCAATCTCAGCCACGCTCTCCTCCTGCCCTAAAGCCTTAATCTCGGTAGATGTCCTTTCAGAATCAGTATGCTTTTCGATGAGAAAATGTGTGTCCGCCATAGCTACGATCTGTGGAAGATGGCTGATGCAGATAACCTGCCTTACACGGCCAATCTCCATGAGCTTTTCTGCCACGCAGGAGGCAGTAATCCCGCTTATCCCAGCGTCTACCTCATCAAAAATCAATGTGTCGATCTCGTCAAGTTCCGCTAGCACAGTTTTAATAGCCAGCATTATCCTCGAAAGCTCTCCCCCGGAGGCGATCCTTAAAAGTGGCTTTGGCGCTTCTCCGGGGTTTGTTGAGATTAAAAACTCCACATCGTCCATCCCGTTTGCGCCAGGTTTATCAAGTGGCTTAAAGTGTATCTGAAACACAGCATCCATGAAGCGAAGCTCTGATAAGCCAAGCGTCACCCTTTTTTCTAAAACGGCGGCGCACTGCTTTCTCTTTTCTGTAAGCAGCTTACAGTCATTTAAAAGCTCATCACTTAAGGCATTAAGCTCTGCATAAAGCCCCTCCTTTTTCTCCTCATAGCCGGTAAGGGCCTCATGTCTTTCCTTACTCTTTGCAAGATGGTTTAACACATCCTCTACAGTTCTTCCGTATTTTCGCTTCATCTCGTGTATCAAATCAAGCCTGCTAGAAACTTCTAGGAGAGTCTCCTCATCAAGCAAAAAGCTCTGCTGATAATCCCTGAGGCTGTTTATAAAATCACCTAGATTTGCCTCTAAATCAAGCAGTTGGTCTTTTATGGGGGAAAGGTTAGGGTCATAATCTCCTATTCCAAGCATAATCTTTACAGCCCTCTCAAGCTTTTCAGCTGCCCCGTCAGAAGCCTCATAGCTTACGAGAGAATATATTTCGCCAAGGCTTTCTATGATATTTTTCCCGTTCGATAATTTTTTAAACTCCACCATAAGCTCCTCTTCCTCATAAGGGGAGAGATTTGCCTTTTCTATTTCATTAATTTCATACTCAAGAAAACCAAGCTCCCTGATGCGCTCATCCTCATCCAGACTCATCGAGTCGTATTCCTTTTTAAGCTTTATATATCTGGAATACTCCTTTGCAATCTTTTCTTTTAAAAGCTTGGTCTCTTTTTTTGAAAATTCATCAAGTATATCTAAGTGGTGTGATTTTCTCATAAGGGACTGATGCTCATGCTGTCCGTGAATGTCTATAAGAAGCCCCGTAATTTCCTTAAGCTGCGCCAGTGAGACGGTTTCTCCGTTTATTCGGGATATTGATTTGTTTTCTGATATCTTTCGCGTGATGATAACCTGACCGTCCTCAACGTCAAAGCCCGCCTCCACGATTTTTTTTACAGTCTCGTCATTTTCCAGCTGAAAAATAAGCTCAATTAACGCACTGTCCTTTCCGGTACGGATCATGTCCTTGGTGGCTTTCGCGCCCAGTGCTGTGTTAATTGAGCCTATCAAAATAGATTTTCCGGCGCCAGTTTCACCGGACAAAATATTTAATCCCTTTGTAAAGGAAACATCCGCTTCCTCTATAAGGGCAAGATTCTTCACATGTAGATTTGTCAGCATTCCCTCTCCTTTCTGATCAATCCTTTAAAAGATGGTGTAGCTTTCTTTGAAGTCCTTTTGCAGACTCCATATCACGGATAGCGCACATGATCGTGTCATCCCCGGCAATACAGCCCACAATTTCTGGAAACTGATATGCATCAAGCGCTGCCGCCACGGCCATCGCCATTCCGGATACCGTTTTGATGACCAGTATATTCATCGCCACATCAGATTTTATAAAGCCTTCCTTTAACACCCTGTAAAAGCGTTCCGGTACATCCTTATACTGGTCATGGACTACATATTTTGAGATGCTTCCCACGGTCTCTTTTCTTATTCCTAGAGTGCGCATATCCCTTGAAACAGTCGCCTGTGTGACCAAAAAGCCTTCCTGAGACAGACGATCAACAAGCTGCTCCTGGTTTTTTATCACCTCATCATTTATTATCCTTAATATCGCTTCCCGGCGCGCATCATTCATATTCTACCTCGCCTGTTATAATGTGGACATTTTTTTCTGTAGAACCTTAAAAAAGCTGGTGTGATCAAGGCACAAAAACTTTGTGGTGACGGGGGCTTTTTTAAGCTTTACAACATCCCCCGGTGAAAGCCTTCTTACTACTGCTCCGTCATAGTTAATAGCGCATCCTGCTGGGAAAGGATGTTGCCTGTCCTTTATCATAATCCTGATACTGGCGCTGTCCGGCAAAACAATGCTCCTTGCGTTTAAAGCATGGGCGCATATTGGCGTCATCACCATCATGGACGCGTTTGGAACAATTAAAGGTCCTCCTGCGGACATGTTATATGCACTGGAGCCTGTCGGTGTGGAAATGATAAGGCCATCGGCAGCATAGCTGCTTAGTAGCTGATCATCGACATACACATCAAAATGGATTACATGGGCATGTCCGTATTTTGTCAGCACTGCGTCATTTAGCGCCACATCGCTAAAAATACATCTCTCGCCCCTGTATATATCTCCGAGGATCATCATATGCTCTTCTAAAAAGAAATCCCCCGCACAAATCCTCTCCACCGCGTCAGGAATGCTTTTTACACTAAGCTCTGCTAAAAAGCCAAGCGTGCCCATATTTACACCGATTATAGGAAGCTCAAGCGTGTGAAGATCTCTGGCTGCCTGTATAAGCGTCCCGTCCCCTCCGACAGTGATAACCAGATCAATTTTATCCGCCAGCTTTTTAGGATCCGTATAATAATTTTTTTTTGATGATTGCTCCTGCTCACAGATCATGCAAAAAACGCCGTGATCGTTAAAGCGCGCACAAATCTCTCTGCTTACTGTCAGGTGCTTATCCTTATCTCTGTTTGCTATTACACCTACCCTCATGCCACCACCCTCTGCTTTAATTTTTACAGTGAGGAAAATGCCTGCTCCACTGTCTGCCAGATATTAAAATCAAAAACTCCTGATACGCCGCCCTTTTGCAAAAAAATCAGGTATTCTATATTGCCCTCAGGCCCTCTTACGGGAGACCAGGTCAGTCCCCGCACTCCAACTGACATATCAAGGCAGAAATCTCTGATTTTTTTGATGATGCAAATATGCACCTTTTTATCCCTCACAACACCTTTTTTGCCGATATTCTCACGACCGGCCTCAAACTGTGGCTTTATAAGACAGACGCCAAAAGCCGTATCTTTTACTGATGCTAAAACAGCGGGCAGAACCTTTGTGATAGATATAAAGGATACGTCCATCGCAAAAAAATCTACCGCACGCTCAAAATCATCCCCCGTAAGATTTCTCGCATTCACACCCTCCATGTTTATAACCTCTGGGCGCGCTATTAGCGAGTGGTGTAACTGGTCATGTCCAGAATCCACTGAGTATACATAGGCTGCCCCCCGGCTAAGCAGGCAGTCCGTAAAGCCTCCGGTAGACGCCCCGATATCTGCGCATACCAAACCCTTCACATCCAAATCAAAACAGTCAAGAGCTTTTTCAAGCTTTAATCCTCCCCTGCTTACAAAGGGGATGTCCTCGCCCGTGATAAAGATCCTAACGTCTTCTTCAAAACTTGCCGAGGGCTTTAAAACCGGCACGCCGTCAACCTCAACAGCGCCGCTTTCGATTAGACGCTTTGCCCTCTCTCTGGAGGATGTAAATCCCTTTGCCACAAGCAAAAGGTCAATTCGCTGTCTCATCATCCTCCTCCGTGCGCAAAGTGGTAAAAATGCGCTCAAATACAGATTCGGTATCGATCCCGACATGCTTTTTAAGGCAGTCTATAGAACCGTGCTCTATATAACTATCCGGCAGGGAAATGCTTATCGACCTAGTGTTAAGGTTGTTATTTTCCAGCCACGCCTGAATATGCTCTCCAATGCCGCCCGAGGCGACATTTTCCTCCATAATCACCAAAAGGCTATGCGTTTCTGACGCCTTTCTCACAGCTTCATAATCTATGGGCGATGCGAACCGTAAGTTTATTACAGAGCAGCCACGTCCCACTTCCCTCAGCCTGTCATGAACCTCCATGGCGGTTTTTACCATTGAGCCAAGCGCAAGCAGACAAACCTCCTTCTCATCTATGATCCACTCTGCCTTTCCATGCTCCACAGGCTGCTCATAGCCATTTAGGCCATCCCAAGCCTCCCCTCTGGGGTATCTAATGGCGACAGGGTGGCAAAAGCCTACCGCAAAGTCAAAGTCCGCCTTTAGCTCCCATGCGTTTTTGGGAGCTAAAACGGTCATGTTTGGAATGGATGAGAGGTATGAGAGGTCAAAAATCCCCTGATGGGTTTCACCGTCACATCCTACCAGTCCTGCTCTGTCCACGGCAAAAATAACATGAAGATCCTGCAGGCAGACATCATGCAGAATTTGATCATATGCTCTTTGCAAAAAAGAGGAATATATGGCGACAATCGGAATAAAACCCTGCAATGAAAGGCCTGCCGCAAATGTGACTGCGTGCTGCTCCGCTATCCCTACATCAAAAAATCTCTTAGGAAAAACCTTTGCAAAGTCACTAAGCCCTGTTCCATCCATCATCGCTGCGGTGATGGCAAGAATACGCTTATTTTCTAAGCCGAGGTTTTTTAGCTTTTCTCCGAAAACCTCAGTGTAACTCGGTATACTGCTGGTATCTATTACATCTCCCGTTGAGACATCAAACGGTGAAACGCCGTGATATTTGGCGGGATTATCCTCCGCGGGCTTATACCCCCGTCCCTTTTGGGTAAGGACATGCACCAGCACAGGTCCCTGGACACGCTTTGCCTGCTTAAAAACCCTCACAAGCTGTTTTATATCATGCCCGTCAAAGGGGCCAAGATATGTGATGTCCATATCCTCAAACATCATACCGTCTTTTACCAGTGCCTGCTTAAGGGTCTTTTTGGTGTTGCTGATATAGTCATAAAGATTTTGACCAACCTTGGGGATGCTTGTTATTCCAGTTGTCACATTGCTTTTAAGCTCATTATAACGCACGGAGGTTCTAAGCTTTGTAAGGAAACTGCTGATGCCGCCCACGTTTGGTGAGATTGACATGGCATTGTCATTTAGCACAATAATAAAATTGGTTTTTAGCGATGAGGCGTTATTTAAGGCCTCATACGCCATGCCGCCGGTCATGGAGCCATCCCCGATAACGGATACGACAGAAAAGCGTTTTCCCATCAGATCCCTTGCCATCGCTATTCCAAGGCCTGCGGAGATGGATGTGGAACTGTGACCTGTGTCAAAGCAGTCGCAGCTGCTCTCCTTTCTCTTAGGAAAGCCGCTTATCCCACCGTATGTTCTAAGGGTGGAAAAATCCCGCCCTCGGCCTGTCAAAAGCTTATGGGTATAAGCCTGATGACCAACATCCCATATAATCTTGTCTCTGGGTTGGGAAAAGGCCAGATGGAGCGCCATCGTAAGCTCAACAACTCCAAGATTTGATGCCAGATGACCGCCGGTTTCGCTTGTGGATTTGATAAGGAATTCCCTGATCTCCTCCGCCAGCTTTTCATAATCCTCAGGCCTAACCTTTTTAATGTCACCCGGATTAGTAATTTGCTCTAAAATCATACGCTGTATCCCTAATTTTCCCTGTCTATAAGAAGCCTGAAAACATAGCGAAGAAAATCCGTATCACCTGGGAGCTTTACAAGCATTTCTTCAGCTTCCTTCATTAAGTGCTCAACCTCACTCTGGGCTTTTTCTAAACCGTACAAGGTTACATAGGTTGTCTTTTTGTTCTTCTCATCGCTTTTTACAGGCTTTCCAAGCTTATCTGTGGAGCTTATCATATCAAGGACATCATCCCGTATCTGAAACGCCATTCCAACCTTTTTAGCAATGCTCTCGCAAAGAAGAACCATCTCATCATCAGCGCCCGCAAGAATTGCTCCGATCATCATTGAGGCCTCTATTAGAGCGCCAGTTTTTAGCCTGTAAATAAAGTCAAGCTGCTCCTTGTTCATGGGCTTACCCGTAAGCCAAACATCCTCAGCCTGACCGCCAAGCATTCCTGATATCCCTGACTTTTTTGCAAGCACGTTTATCGCCCTTCCCACAAGTAGCGCATCGCACGGCTTTGTAAACAGGTCTGTGACTATCTCAAATGCATATGTTAAAAGCGCGTCACCGCACAGAACGCCAAAATCATATCCGTAGACATTCCATGTGGTTTTCTGTCCCCGGCGGTATTCGTCATTATCCATGCAGGGAAGGTCATCATGGACAAGTGAGTAGGTGTGGATCATCTCCATCGCCGCCATAAAGGGCTCAATGATCTCATCCTCCCCTCCAAAAATCGAATATATCTCCTGCATAATAACAGGCCGAATCCTTTTTCCGCCCGCCAGACAGCTGTACTGCATCGCGTCAACGATGCGCTCCTGCATGCCTTCCTTTCTGGGAAGGTATTCTATAAGAACATGATCCGCATATCCAACTTCGTCGATTAAGCGCAATGCGTTTATTGTATCATCACTCATACTCTGTCTCCAGCTCCCCGGTCGATTTGTTAAAGATCTCAAGCTTTTTTTCTATATCCGTAAGCGTTTTGTCTAAATCCTTAACAAGCATGATCCCCTTTTGATATTCCTTAAAGGCGTCCTCAATCGACTGGCTGCCGCCCTCCATATTTCTGATAATCTCCTCTAATTTGCTAAATCCCTCTTCCACGCTTAGCTGCTCTTTGGGATTCTCATAATCTTTCTCTTCCATATCCGTCCATCCAATCTAAGCTCACTCTAACTTATTTATTTTAAGCACCTTAGCTTTAATATTTCCGTCAGCCACTCTCACACTTATAGTATCATCTAATGAAACCTGCTCCACGCTTACAAGCGGCTTATTCCCATCCGTCACTGCATAGACATATCCTCCGGTGAGGCGCTTTGTGGGTGATAGGCCTTCTAAGCGGCTTGTAAGAAGGATCAGGCGTTGGCGTTTAGAGCCCAAAAGATCCTTAAAGTTACGAACAAGGATCTCATAATTTCTGCTAAGACGGTCGCGTTTTAATAAGAGCTGATGCTTTGGGTGAAGCAAGCTTAATCTGCTCTCATAGCTTGAAAGCATATACCTTTTATTGTTAAGTATTTCTCCCATGCGCTGCGACAGGCGCATCTGATATTCGTTTAAGATATCAAGCACCGCCTTTAGGTCAAATACCGCCTGCTCCGCAGCAGCCGATGGCGTTGGAGCGCGAAGATCGGCAGCGTAATCACAGAGAGTGGTATCCGTCTCATGCCCAACAGCGCTTATCACAGGGGTGTCACAGTTATATACGGCGCGCACAACTATCTCCTCGTTAAACGCCCATAAATCCTCCATGGAGCCTCCGCCGCGTCCGACGATAATGCAGTCCACGCCAAGACTGTCAAGAATGGCAATCCCCTGCGCTATATCCTCCGCCGCTCCGTCCCCCTGCACCTTTGCAGGACAGAGAATGAGCTGCACGAAAGGATTTCTTCTGCGGGACACATTTATGATATCATGTATCACCGCTCCGGTAGAGGCCGTCACTATACCTATCCTTTTTGCATACTTCGGAATTGGTTTTTTATGCGACTGGTCAAAAAGCCCCTCGTCTCCAAGACGCTTTTTTAGCGCCTCAAACTGCTCAAAAAGGTTTCCAAGGCCCTTCTCCTCTATCTCCTCCGCATAAAGTTGATAGGCTCCACTGCGCTCATAGACGCTGATGGAGCCGGTTACAACACATTTCATCCCGTTATGCAGACTGCATTTGAGGCCCTTTGTCTGTTTAAATCTGTACATCACAGCAGAAAGAGCGCCCTCCTCATCCTTCAATGAGAAATAGAGGTGCCCGCGCTGATCAAATTTGCAGTTTGAGATCTCTCCTCCCACCGTAACGGATTTTAAGAGATAATCCTGATCAAACATTCTGTGGATGTATTTATTTATCTCGCTGACCGAAAAAATACGCTTGTTTTTTGCGTTCATTTGACAATCCTTGCCAGCACGCCGTTCACGAAAGATGAGGAATTATCCCCTCCATAGATCTTCGCAAGCTCAACTGCCTCGTTGATGGCAACCCCTTTTGGTATTTGATTATCAAACAAGAGCTCATAGACGCCAAGGCGCAAAATAGTAAGATCCACCCGGCTCATGCGCTCTATTGACCATTTGACTGCCTTTGAGGAAATGATGTCATCAATCTCAGAAAATTTTGACAAAATATCCTCCACCCTCTTAGAAATCTCCTGCCTGTCCGCTACGGTCAGCGGCGTATCAACGCTGTCTAAATAAAATTCAGTCTGCTCCGGCATCTCCTGGGGCGAATGATAGAATGAACGAAAGAGCACCTCAAAGGTACAGGTACGCAATTCTCTGCGCTTCATAATGCAGCAACTCCTTATCTCACTAAAAGCTGCCGGTCTTATGGGGACCGACAGGCTTTTTTGCTCTACTTTTCCAGGCCAATGATATTTATATGCACCCGTGATACGGTAAAGCCGGTCATATTCTCAATGGCAGTCTTCACCTTGTCCTGAACCTTCTGGCTTATATCCCTCGCACTGCATCCGTATTTGATATTGATGGAGAGCATGACGGAAACCTTTTTGTTGTGAATATTAAGGGAAACGCCCTTTGAAAGACTGCGCGCGCCAAGCCTTCCAATCTGCTCATGGGTGAGATTTCCGGCCAATGACTCAACACCCTTGATCTCCGTAGCTGCAAGTCCGGCTACAACCGCGATCACGTCATCTGCAATTTTAACCTCAGCAATATTTTCCATGCAAGCCTCCTTATTTTTTGGCGGTGTTCTTTTAATGATATACAAAATGATACAGGGATTGCTCCGCACTTTGTGCTCACGCAATCCTAAAACACCTCAAATCCGCTCATTTTTCTGTGAAAAATGGCTGCTTTTCGGTGTTTTTCGCTCCTCAGGTTCATAAATCTTCATGCAAGCATGAGATTTATGAGCCTTCATCGCTTTTGTATCATATTATACCAAATAACAGCGATATTTCAAGCCGCGAAATCCGCCGGTATTTTAATTACTTTGACAGATACTCATGGATCCCTCTAGCTCCTGCCTTTCCTGCCTCCATGGCTAAAATCACAGTAGCCGCGCCAGTCACCGCATCGCCGCCGGCAAAGACGCCTTTTTTTGTGGTCTGTCCGTTTGCCTCCTCTGCCACAATACACTTCCACTTATCGGTCTCTAAACCTTCCGTGGTAGAGGCTATCAGCGGGTTTGGTGAGGTTCCAAGTGACATAATAACGGTGTCAACGTCAAGAGTAAACTCACTGTCTTTCTTTACGATGGGTCTTCTTCTTCCAGATTCATCCGGCTCTCCAAGCTCCATCTCAACACACTTAAGGCCGCAAACCCAGCCCTTCTCGTCCACCAGCACCTCAGTCGGATTGGTGAGAAGCTTAAACTCTACGCCCTCCTCCTTTGCATGGTGAACCTCCTCCACTCTGGCGGGAAGCTCCTTCTCACTGCGCCGGTATACTATATAGGTCTCAGCCCCTAGGCGAAGCGCGGTTCTTGCAGCATCCATAGCTACATTTCCGCCGCCGATAACAGCCACCTTCTTACCTGCGCTTATAGGCGTGTCATAGGAATCATCAAATGCCTTCATCAAATTATTTCTGGTAAGGTACTCATTGGCTGAAAAAACTCCGTTAGCGTTTTCGCCCGGGATACCCATAAATTTCGGTAACCCTGCGCCCGAACCTATAAATACCGCCTCAAAGCCTTCCCCAAAGAGCTGGTCAATAGTCATGGACTTTCCAATCACCACATTGCACTCAATATTTACGCCAAGGCTTTTTACGTTTTCGATCTCCTGCATCACAACGGCGGACTTAGGAAGACGAAATTCCGGAATGCCATATGTGAGCACTCCGCCCGGCTCATGAAGCGCCTCAAAAATAGTCACATCATAGCCAAACTTTGCAAGATCTCCTGCACATGTAAGACCGGCAGGACCCGAGCCTATAACAGCCACCTTCTTGCCGTTTTTAACTTCTGCCTTTTGCGGCAGGATATTATTCTCCTTTGCCCAGTCAGCCACATATCTCTCAAGCTTGCCGATGGAGATCGGATCCCCTTTGATGCCACGAATGCACTTTCCCTCGCACTGTGTCTCCTGCGGGCATACTCGGCCACAGATGGCAGGAAGCGCGGAAGCTTCGCTTATAACCTGATAAGCGGCAGCGATATCCCCCTCCTGAACCTTTCCTATAAATCCGGGGATATCTATACCCACCGGACAGCCCTTTACACACTGTGGGTTCTTGCACTTAATGCAGCGGCCAGCTTCTAAAGATGCCTCATCAGCATCATATCCATAACAAACCTCTTCAAAATTTTTTGCACGCACCGCGGCGTCCTGTTCGCGAACCGGTACTTTCTTTAAAACGTCCATCTCGACTCCTTTATCTACTCCATATATAAGATTTAACCTTCACACTGACCACAGCCACCGTGATGGGTGTCGCCCTCGGTAAGCCTTAACATGGCACGACCCTCCTCGGTCTTATACGTCTGCTGACGCGTCATAGCCTCGTCAAAGTTTACCAGATGACCGTCAAACTCCGGCCCGTCAACACAGGCAAATTTAATCTCATCTCCAACCGTTAAGCGGCAGGCTCCGCACATGCCGGTGCCGTCCACCATGATTGGGTTCATGCTGACAATGGTGGGAAGAGCCAGCTTTTTTGTCAGCAGACATGTAAATTTCATCATGATAACCGGTCCGATGCAGACGCAGATGTCATACTTTTTCCCCTCGGCATATAAATCCTCTATCACTTTGGTGACCATACCGCTTCTTCCATAGCTTCCATCATCCGTGGTGATGATAAGATTTTTCGCAACCTTTCGCATATCATCCTCAAGGATAACCAGTTCCTTTGTTCTTGCACCTATGATAACATCCACATCAACGTCGTGCTCCTTCATCCACTTCACCTGCGGATAAATGGGAGCCGCGCCCACACCGCCGCCGACAAAGAGAATCTTCATCTTCTTTAGCTCACCTAAAGGCTTATTTATAAGCTCTGAGGCACAGCCAAGAGGCCCCACAAAATCCTGGAAATAATCTCCCGCCTTAAGCTTAAGCATCTTATGAGTGGATGCGCCCACCGCCTGCAAGACGATAGTCACTGTACCCGCCTCTCTATCATAATCACAGATTGTAAGGGGAATTCTCTCACCCTTTTCATCCATCTTTACGATGACAAACTGGCCCGGATTACAATACTTAGCGACTCTTGGAGCCTCAACCACCATCAAAGCGGTTATATCTGTCAACAGCTCTGCCTGTAAAATCTTATACATATCTACTCCTTTGTTTTTACGCCAAAGGCGCTAAATTTAAGCTTTATTTTTTGCCAAATTAAGCCAGCTCACTAAACAGGTCTTTTACAGCCGGATAAATCTTTTTAAACTTCTGATAGGAAACTTCATATTTTTCTACAAGCTCCGGCTCTGGCTCTACAGTGTCAACAATCTTTATCAGCTTATCGCATGCCTCCTTGACGGACGAATACTCACCGCAGGCAACCGCAGCAAGTATTGCCGCACCGTACCCAGGGCCTTCTTCAGTCTCTATAACATCCACCTTCAGATTCAGCACATTTGCGATAATCTTCTTCCACAGCGGACTCTTCGCTCCTCCCCCGCAGATCTTTGTTCTCTTTATGTCAATGCCAAGCGATCTGGCAACCTCCAAAGAATCCCGAAGCGCAAAGGCAACTCCCTCCAAAACAGCCTGAATCATATCCGCCCTGGTAGAGTCCATAGTCATGCCTATAAAGGTCGCTCTGGCGTTTGGATCATTATGGGGTGAGCGCTCACCCATCAGGTAGGGCAAAAAGTAAACATGGTTTTCTCCAAGTTCCGTAATCTTCTCCTGCTCTTTTCCGTATTCCTTCGTTCCGATGATATCATCCATCCACCACTTGTTGCACGAAGCAGCGCTTAACATACATCCCATCAGATGGTAGTTGCCGTCCGCATGTGCAAAGGCATGCAGGGCATTGTTCTCATCCACGCCAAAGTGCTCGCTTGAGATAAATATGGTGCCGCTGGTTCCGAGGGATATATTGCACATCCCCTCTCCCACGGTTCCTGTTCCCACTGCTGCCGCCGCATTGTCTCCGGCGCCTGCCACTATCTTTACGGTCTCAGGTAAACCAAGCTCTCCTGCCACGTCCGGTAGGAGCGTTCCAACAGTCTCGTAGCTTTCAAAGATTTTTGCCATCTGATCCTCTGAGACACCGCAGATATCAAGCATTTCTTTTGACCAGCACTTGTTCTTCACATCAAAAAGGAGCATACCGGACGCGTCCGATACATCCGTGCAGTGTACGCCTGACAGCTTATAGGCGATGTAATCCTTTGGAAGCATGATCTTTTTGATGCGCGAAAAATTTTCCGGCTCCTTGTTCTTAACCCATAAGATCTTTGGGGCTGTAAAGCCTGTAAAGGAAATGTTCGCGGTGTATTCAGAAAGAGTCTTTTTTCCTATCACATTGTTTAAATAGTCGCACTCCTCATAGGTACGGCCGTCATTCCAGAGGATAGCCGGGCGAATAACCTCATCGTTTTCATCAAGTATCACCAGACCATGCATCTGTCCGCCAAAGCTTATTGCGCCAACCTGGCTCTTATCATACCCTTTAGTCAGCTCCTTTATACCGCTTATAACTGCGCTGTACCAGTCCTCCGGGTGCTGTTCAGACCAGCCCGGATGGGGAAAGTACAGAGGATATTCCTTTGAAACAATGTTTAGTATAGTTCCGTCAGCCCCCATCAGCAAAAGCTTTACCGCAGAGGTCCCTAAATCCACTCCAATGTAATACATCACATTCTCCTTTTGGCTTCCTTATTACCCGTCTCGGGCGCACTGCCAAGATTATACCATAACGGGTGTATAATCTCAATGTTTTTTTTCGCATCGCCCAACTCCATGGACAAAAGAGATTTTTTTATGTATACTGTCGTGCAGAAACGGAGGTATCTAAATGGCTTTTGATGGAATAGTTGTAGCCGCTTTAGCGGATGAATTTGACAAGGCCCTAACCGGCGGCAAGATCGCAAAAATTGCGCAACCCGAGGCAGATGAGCTTCTTTTGACCATAAAAAATAAGGGGGAGACAAAAAGGCTCCTTATAAGCGCCAGCGCCTCCCTGCCCTTTTTCTATTTAACGACGGAAAACAAACCCAGTCCTGCCACCGCGCCCGTCTTTTGCATGATGCTAAGAAAGCATATCGCAAACGGACGAATTGTCTCAATCTCACAACTCGGACTTGAGCGCATTCTGATAATTGAGATAGAGCATTTAAACGAGATGGGTGATCTTTGTAAGAAAAAACTGATAACCGAGATTATGGGAAAGCATTCAAATATCATTTTTTGTGATGAGGATAACCATATCCTTGATAGCATCAAGCATATCTCTGCCAATATCAGCTCGCTCAGAGAGGTTCTTCCCGGAAAAACCTGGTTTTTCCCCGAGGAGCTTACAAAGAAAAATCCGCTGATAACGGATGAGGAAGAATTTATCAGAGCCATCCTCTCAAAGCCGCAGCCGCTTTCAAAGGCAATCTATACCACCTTTGCCGGATTAAGTCCGCTCACAGCTCAGGAGCTTATTTTTAGAAGCGGCCTTGACGCTTCATTTCCGGCAAATTCTTTATCAGAAACCGAGGGAGAACATCTGGCCCATCAGTTTACTCTCATGATGGACGATGTAAAAAACAAAGCTTTTAAGCCAAACATCGTCTACGAAAACGGTGCGCCAAGGGAGTTTTCAGCCATCGCCTTAAGCGTGTTTAATGAGGAAACCATAACTTCCCCATCTATCAGCGCTGTTGCCCTGCAGTTTTACGCCGAAAAAAGCGCCATCACCAGAATGAAGGCAAAATCTGCTGATCTAAGAAAAATCATCCACACTCTCCTAGAGAGAAATGTAAAGAAGCTTGATATACAGTCAAAGCAGCTAAAGGATACTGAAAAAAGAGATCAGTACAAGCTTTACGGAGAACTCTTAAGCGCATACGGGTATAATCTCCCAGATGGCTCTAAGGAGGCGACGGTTCACAACTACTATGATGATACCGATATCATCATTCCTCTTGACCCAGACATCACCCCAATCGAAAACGCAAAGCGCTATTACAATAAATATGCAAAGGCCAAGAGAATGTATGAGGCAACCACTGTCCAGATTGCACAAACCAAAGATGAAATTGCCCACTTAGAATCCATTGATATGGCGCTTTCAATCGCAGCGGATGAAAATGACCTGCGCGTTATCAGAATGGAGATGCAGCAGTTTGGATATATAAAAAAGCATTCTAAGGGGCAAAAAAAGGGCGAAAAACAGCCAAAGGCAGGTTTACCCTATCATTATCAGACGCCGGACGGCTTTAACCTCTATGTCGGACGGAATAATTACCAGAACGATGAGCTGACATTTAACTTTGCCGACGGCAAAGACTTCTGGTTTCATTCAAAGGGTATTCCGGGCTCACATGTTATACTAAAGGCGGACGGCAGGGATATTCCGGACCATGTGTATGAGCTTGCCGGAAATCTGGCGGCATACTACTCAAGCGGCAGAAATAGCGATAAGGTTGAGATCGATTACATCCAAAAAAAGCATGTAAAAAAATCCCCCGGGAAAAAACCGGGCTTTGTCATCTATCACACTAATTACTCTCTTATGGCAAAGCCTTCGCTTGAGGAACTGACAAAGATTGACTAAGCTGTTTAGGACTGAGAGAACACAAAGCGAAAAAGCAATCCGTATTGGGTAATATTTACCCCACAACTAAATTTGGACGGGCAAGCTGTTTTACTTGTCCGTCCGTTTTTCTGTGCAAAAATTTACTATTCTGGAATTTTTAAGCTTATTCTTCCTGCTGCAAATAATCCTGTATCTGCGAAAAGATATCATAGATTGCAGATACCCCGTCCGGCAATTCCTCCTGCTTTAGCTCATACCCATCCCAGAGCTCCTGATTTACATAGATGGTTGCCTCATCTATATAAGCCTCACAGATCTCTTCTATCTGCTCCTGCTCAAGCTCAAAAAGAAGTTCCTCTCTTCTCGCCTCAGAAAGCTCATCCAGATAAGCGTCCTTTAAAACTGCAACCAAATAGCCATCAGAAGTCTCTAAAACATCGGTATACATGCCCTCCTTTAGAGCAAAAACCGCTTCCCTGACTGTCTCATCCTCGATATCTTCACGGGAAACATTTCTCTGATAATAGCTTGCGGCCATAGAGGTTAAAGAATCTGCATCCTGCCCTTCTTCAAGAGCCGAAATATACTCATTAGCCTCATCCTCCGTCTCAAAATAGACAAAGAGAACTGAGGCAACTCGTATCTCCTCCTCGCTGATAGTGATAGTCGTCTCGCTTATTATCTCCTCTCTCATCAACAAGGCTTCATAACAGGCAGTACTAAGCGCTAATGCGTCATCCTCTGTGATCTCTAAAAGCGCAAGTGTCGTCTCATCAAGAGAGGAAATATAGCTGTCTGCATAATCTTCTATGATATTCATTTCATCTTCTTCAAGTTCATGTTCATCCTCCCACAAATTTGCAAGAATAAACATGTTTATTAAATTCTCAAAGAAAATATATTCCTTTTCATACTCCGCATAGGTCATTGCCGGATCCTCAAAGCAAATGGTATCCCAAAACTCATCGGACAGCAAGGACTGATAGAGCTCATTTTGCTGCTGTTCAAAGGCGTAAAATAAAGCGTTTGTCATCCCGACAGTAACGCTTACCCCATCTATCAAAAACACATCCTGTTCTATATCATACTCTAAGCTCTGGCTGCATCCCGACAGGATAAAGGAAATAACCAGGAGAAACACTAATATCTTATTTTTCATAAACCAAACTATCTCTACAAGGCATGATCAATTTTAAATACTTGGCTTCTTTTTTTTAAATAAACCCGTTAAAGAAATTCTTTTAATGACTGATAAAGTCTGGCAACAGGCAGTCCCACAACATTAAAGTAGTCTCCGGATATTCCATCTATAAACCTTGCGCCATATCCCTGTATCCCGTAAGCGCCCGCCTTGTCCATGGGCTCACCTGTGTTTACGTAAGATCTAATCTCCTCAGATGTGATCTTTGTAAAATGCACCTCGGTTTTTTCCTCAAAAGCAGCGTACTCTCTCACTCCGCCATTATCCGCAAGAAGAATACAGACACCCGTAAAAACCTCATGCGTGCGTCCTGATAAGTCTGTAAGCATCCCTATAGCATCATCCTCATCTGTAGGCTTTCCAATAATACGCCCAGATAAGCTTACCACCGTGTCCGCGCCGATTATTAAAAACTTCTTATCAGGCTCCTCTCCAGAAAGCTCCTCTCCCACCGCCATGGCCTTTCTATAAGCCAAAGCGCGAACTGCTTCACCTGGCGTTTCTGTGCCTGAAAGCGTCTCGTCACAGTCACTTACCTTAACGCCATACTCCTTCGTTATCAGGCTTAAGAGCTCTTTTCTTCTTGGAGATCCGCTTGCTAAAATTATGCTTCTTTCCATTCCATATCTCCATGCTCGTTTCGCAGGCCCCGCCTCATCAGCGCCATATACGCCTCCCTGGGAGATTTTCCCTCAAAGAGAATTTTGTTGACCTCCTCGACAATCGGCATCTCTATATTATACTTTTCGGAGAGGGCAAGAGCTGCCTTGGCGCTATATACGCCCTCAACCACCATCTGCACCTCTCTCATCGCCTCATCGCAGCTAAGCCCCTTTCCAAGCAGGATCCCTGCGCGGCGGTTTCTGCTATGCATACTGGCACATGTGACGATAAGGTCACCGATACCGGAGAGACCAAAGAAAGTATACGGGCTGCCGCCCATAGCTGTTCCAAGACGCGTTATCTCCGCTATACCCCTTGTAATAAGGGCAGCTTTGGCGTTATCCCCATATCCAAGCCCATCCGCAATTCCTGCAGCGAGTGCTATGACATTTTTTAGCGCTCCTCCAAGCTCGATACCCTTTACATCCGGGCTTGTGTATGCCCTGAAAAATGGATTGCTAAAGGATTCCGCAAGATTTTCTGCTAGAGACCTGCTGTCAGCGCCAATCACACAGGATGTGGGAAGCCCCACGCTTACCTCCTCCGCATGGCTGGGACCAGAGAGCACACAGGCACGGACGCCTGGCAGCTCCTCATTTATAATCTCCGTCTGGGTCATTAGGCTTTTTTCTTCAATCCCCTTTGCCACGGCAAGAATCACCTGTCCATCCGGGATAATGCACCGAAGTTTCTTAGCGGTCGCACGGGTATAGGCAGATGCCACGCTCATGATCAGAAAATCCTTATCCACGGCGCACTCTGCGAGGTTTTTTGTAAGCTTAATTTCATCCGGTAGCACAAATTCCGGCAGGTTTTTTTGCCTGTGCGTTGTACTTAGCTCATCAATCTCTTTTTCAAGCGCTGACCAGATAGTCACATCATGCTTATTGTCATATAAAAGCTTAGCCAGTGCGACGCCCCAGGTTCCTGCGCCGATAACACCTATTTTAGCCATGCTCCACTACTTTCCTTCCTTTTTCCTGGAAAACTTGTTTTCTGTTCCGTTTAAAAGCCGCTTGATGTTTGACCTGTGCTGAAAGACACATAGTGCGGTCATAATAAATCCCAAAATGATTAGCTCGGCTGTGGCAACGCTGCTAAGACCATATCCGAAAACAAAATTTTTAATTAGCAGCCCGATAAATACACATGTCACGCCAATCATAGAGGCAAGGGAGACATAGCCAGTTACTATAGCGATTGCAAAAAAGACTACCGCACAGATTAGCGCAACGATCGGATCCAGTATGATCGAAAGCGCAGCGGTGCAGGCCACGCCCTTTCCTCCCTTAAATCCCATATAAAAAGGGAAATTATGGCCTATGATAGCGCCGATACCGGCAAAAAACATAAACACCTTCACATCCGCGCCATGGCCTTTAAACAAAAGCCAGGCGATAAAGCACGGCAGGGCGCATTTGATCATATCCCCTGCCAGCACAATGGCGCCTGCCTTTTTCCCAGCAACGCGTAAGGTGTTTGTGGCACCGGTATTTCCGCTTCCCTGCTTTCTAAGATCTACATGCGTAATCTTGCCATAAATTACACCTGTCTCAATAAGTCCAAAGAGGTATCCTAAAATTAAGCACAAAAGCTGCTGTAAGTAGTACACAACTCACCCCTCCTTTTTTCCTCTCTCTCGCACCAGAATTCGTATGGGCGTTCCCGAAAAGCCAAACGCCTCTCGGAGCTTGTTTTCTAAGTATCTGGTGTAGGAAAAATGCATCAACTCTTTATCGTTTACAAAGACCACAAAGGTGGGAGGCTTTACGGAAACCTGCGTCATGTAGAAAAGCTTCAATCTGCGTCCCTTATCGCTGGGGGGCTGCTGCAAAGATACCGCCTCCATAAGGATCTCATTTACAACGCCTGTGTTGATGCGCAGTGAATGATTTTGGAGAACCTGCTCTATCATATCAAACATCTTTGTAAAGCGCTGACCTGTTTTTGCCGAAACATACATAATCTGAGCATAGTTTATAAAACTTAAAACCTGTCGGATCTCATCCTCAAATTTGTAGATGGTTTTGTCGTTTTTTTCGATCGCGTCCCACTTGTTTACTACAATGATAACGCCCTTTCCCCGATCATGGGCGATACCTGCTATCTTCGCGTCCTGCTCCGTAACTCCCTGCGTCGCGTCTATAACAACCAAGACCACATCCGCTCTCTCCACCGCGGCAACGGTGCGAATGACGCTGTAGCGCTCTATATCCTCGTTTACCTTATTTTTTCTTCTAAGTCCCGCCGTGTCGATAAAGATATAGTCCTGACCGTTTATCCTCACCTTGGAATCGATCGCGTCCCTTGTGGTTCCAGCTATATCTGACACTATCGCGCGTTCCTCTCCCGCAATGCGGTTGATGATTGTAGATTTGCCTACGTTTGGTTTTCCCACTATCGCGATTTTAGGTATCTCTTCCTCCTCTGTGGCTTCAGCATCTTTTGGAAAATACTTGATCATCTCGTCAAGCATATCTCCGATGCCAAGCTTTGAGACAGAGGAAATCGGCTGCGGATCGCCTATGCCAAGATTATAAAACTCATAGACATCCGGCATCATCTTCTTAAAGCTGTCAACCTTGTTCACAACCAAAACCACGGGCTTTCTAGACTTTCTAAGCATAGAGGCAACCTTGTCATCCGCATCCTGTAAGCCCTGGCGCACATCGACGATAAATAAAATAACATCCGCCGTCTCAATGGCGATATTTGCCTGCTCCCTCATCTGGGAGAGAATGACATCCTTGCTCTCAGGCTCTATACCGCCCGTGTCAATAAGTGTAAACTTTTTGTCAAGCCACTCGCACTCCGCATAGATACGGTCCCTCGTCACACCCGGGGTGTCCTTGACGATGGAGATCTGCTCCCCTGCCAGGACATTAAAGAGTGTGGATTTGCCGACATTTGGTCTTCCGACAATGGCAACAATTGGTTTGCTCATATTTTCACCTTCGCCTAAAAGGCTGCTTTCAATCATACTACAGACGCTCTGGCTCATATGGGGAATGCGCGGGACTCTTTTCTTTTTCAAAACCCAGTATGGCTCCCACCAGCTCGCGTCCGCTTGATTTTACAATATTCACCGGAACTTGTAAAGCGTTTTCTAAATCCGCCCTTGTGTAGTCATCTAGAAAAACTTCCTCTCCGCTCCTAAACATACACTCCGGTAAAAGCAGTTCTTCACCTAGGTGTTTTCCCTTAAGCTGCTTTAAGAGATCCTGCCCCGTAATAAGTCCCGCCACTGTAATTTCATGGCCGAAGAAGTCATTTTCTATGGAGTATACACATACATGCACATTTGGGAATATCCCCATAATCCACCTGGCATATTTTTTCATATAGGGATATGCCAGCTTTCCTGTGGCAAGGGAAATATCTCTGTGAATACCGCCACGGGATAATCTCTTTCTAATCCCCTGTGGCAAAAGCCTCCTTAATCCCCTACTCTGATATGAAAAGACTACCTCCCTTATTGCCACCTTCACCTCGTTGGTAAGAAGTCGTATCATGCCAACACCGTTTTCTAGCTGCTTATACCCGTCATAGCGCTCTTCCTCCGGCAGGAAACGCCCTGCAAGTATATAGAATTCATCGCTTGCATGGACAAAATGTACTCCCTCTTTTTCATAAATGCGCCGCTGCCAGTCCTCAATTAAATCTATAGTTTTTTCTGCTTCCTCGCGTGTCACAGCTCTAAGCGGATAAAGCCCCTTTCTGTACTTTGTTATTCCCACGGGCACGACCGAGAGGCTCTCCATATATGGCATATAGCCGGAGAGATCACGGATGGTTCTATCCAGCTCCGCACCGTCATTAATCCCAGGGCAAAGCACAACCTGGGAATTCATACTTATCCCGGCCTCATAAAGCTTCTTGATTTTACTCAGTGACTCCCCCGCAAAGCGATTGTTTAACATCTCACAGCGAAGCTTCGGGTTTGTGGTGTGCACGGAGATGTTTATCGGCGAGAGGTGATAGCGGATAATTCTCTCAATGTCATGATCGCTCATGTTGGTGAGCGTGACATAATTTCCCTGTAAAAATGAGAGTCTGCTATCATCATCCTTAAAGTAGAGGGTCTCTCTCATTCCCGGGGGCATCTGGTCTATAAAGCAGAAAATGCACTTATTTGTGCAGGAGCGATAATCGTCTAAGAGTGGATTATAAAATTCCACACCGAGATCATCATAATATCCCTTTTCCACTTCTACTGTTTGCCACTCTCCGTCCTTTTTTAACAGAGTTATAGTAAGCCTCTCATCCTGAATGAGATACCTGTAGTCAAATATATCCTCAACGTCAGTTCCATTAATTTTAAGGATCGTATCCCCCGGCAAAATCCCGGCCCTTCTCGCACAGCTTCCGGGTGTAACTGCGCTTATAATATGTCCCTTTATACTCTTTTTTTCCATATATCACCCTTAATTTGTTTTTCTATACTCTACCATGAAGCCCTGCTTTTCGCAAGGCGAGGGGCCTTTTTAAAAGGCTTGACAATTCATCACCTGTCTTTTAGAATCATGATGTATTCTTCTTCTATAACATATATTAAATATACGAATCGAGGTATAAAATGTCTAATCAGTTCACCTTTGACAACGTAATCCCCATTGGTCCTTTAAAAATTATCGCGCTTGAGGGCGCTAGTCAGCTGGCCAGCGAGGTAAACAGCTACATTGTGCAGTTTCGCACCAATGACGCTAAAGAGCTTCGCGAGAGAAATTCCTCGCTTGAGTTTAGAGGATATGACGCCAATTCCTACCTTCTAAAGAGCAGTTGCCCGCGTTTTGGCTCCGGTGAGGCAAAGGGAGTTCTCTATGAGTCCGTTCGCGGATCTGATGTTTACATCATCGCGGATGTGACAAACTACAGCCTGACATACTCCGTCTGCGGGCACACTAATCACATGTCCCCGGACGACCACTTCCAGGACTTAAAGAGAATGATCGCCATCTCCGTCGCTAACGCGAAAAGAGTGACTGTTATCCTGCCGTTCCTATACGAAAGCCGTCAGCATAAGAGAACCAAGAGGGAATCGCTTGACAGCGCGATGGCACTAGAGGAACTGGTTTCAATGGGTGTAAAAAACATCATAACATTTGACGCGCATGATCCCCGTGTGCAAAACGCCATTCCCCTACACGGCTTTGACAACTTCCAGCCGCCCTACCAGTTTATGAAGGCGCTCCTTGGAAGAGAGAAAAATCTTATCATAGACAAGGAACACCTGATGGTGATAAGCCCCGATGAGGGTGCCATGGCAAGAAGCGTCTATTTTGCCAACAACTTAGGCGTTGACATGGGCATGTTTTATAAGCGCAGGGATTACAGCCAGGTCGTAAACGGCCGCAACCCCATTGTAGCCCATGAGTTTTTAGGATCCGATGTAACTGGTAAGACTGTGATAATCATTGACGATATGATCGCCTCCGGCGAGAGTATGCTAGATACCGCAAGAGAATTAAAGGAGCGCGGTGCCGAAAGGGTTATCATCTGCTGTACATTCGGACTTTTCACAAATGGATTTGACATGTTTGATGCGTACCACGAAAAGGGGCTGATCGACTATGTCATCACCACAAACTTAAACTATCGCCCTAAGGAGCTTTTTGAAAAGCCCTGGTATATCGAGGCAAATATGAGCAAATTCCTTGCGGCCATCATAAACACGCTAAACCACGACTCTTCCGTTGCAGGGGTTATCGATCCCACGCCTAAGATTCAAATGTTGATTTCAAATTATAATGAGGCGCGTAATAAATAATACGCGCTGCGACTACTCCAACATAAGAAACCCGCACTGATTTCCGCGCGCATTGCCCATAACTCTGTGCGAAAAGAGATATTTTGAATTGCACTTGGTACATATATCTGTCAAGAAGATATTTTCAGCTTTAAGACCGGCATCAAGTAAAACTATTTTGTTTGCCGCCCAGAGATCTAACTGGAATTTGTCATTTTCCTTTTTTGTAAAAAACTCTTCAACCTGGGCTTTTGTAAACGCGCTAAGAAAAGCCTCATACACATCCCGGCTTACCTCATAGCAGTCCGCACAGATCCCCGGGCCGATGCATGCATGGATATCTGACGGGTCTGAGCCATACTCATTTGCCATAATTTGCACAGTGTTTAGCCCGATCTTTCCCACAGTTCCCCTCCATCCCGCGTGGCTTATGCCGATGGCATTTTTTTTCGGGTCGTAAAAATACAAAGGGATGCAGTCTGCAAAACTTGCGACAAGGACAACTCTCCTTACATTTGTCACAAGGCCGTCCACATCTGTAAACTCTCTGCCAAAAAGAGTTCCGGTGGGGACGTCTTTTTCTGTCACTACGCGTACATTTGTGGTGTGTGTCTGATGAGTAGCGACGATCCTATCAAATGGCACATTTATGGCATGACAAAACCTTCGCATATTTTCCTCATAGTTTTCTCTAGTGTCCCACTCACAGCTTCTTAAATTCATGCTTTTGCACACGCCCGTGCTGACGCCGCCAAGCCTTGTGCTATACGCTTGACGAAGCGGGAAGTCTTTAAATCCCTTAAACTCAATCCAGAAGACGCCGTCTCTGCTTTTTATTTTTGTTGTACTGTAATCCTTCTTATTCCACTCCATAACTGCTCCTACGCTACATAGACCCAAAAGCATTTTTTATGTAGATAATCTCATCCCCCGTCACCGCTGCCACGTCAAATCTGCAAAGGGTATCGATGCCAAGTCCCTTTTGTTTTAGATAGACCTGCGCTATCGTCATAATTTTTCTCTGCTTTCTAGCGCCTACCGCCTCTAAGGGGTGCCCCGTCTGAGTTTGGCTTCTGTATTTTACCTCCACAAAGCACAGATATATACCATCCATGGCAATAAGATCAATCTCTCCAAGCCTGCACCTGTAATTTTTCTCGATAATTTTAAAACCATTATCTGTCAAATAGGCAGCCACTTTTTGTTCATAGCGGCTGCCCTTTTCTCTGTTATTCTCTCTCATTTTTCCAAAACTTCCCCGTAAATGAACGCCTGTGGATTGGACACAGACCATGCTTCCGTATCGCCTCCTCGTGGGCGGCGCTTCCATATCCCTTGTTCTTTGCAAAGCCGTATTGCGGATAAAGCCGGTCATATAAGACCATCATCCTGTCCCTAGTGACCTTTGCGATGACGCTCGCTGCGGCTATGGAAATGCTCTTCGCATCGCCGTGGATAATCTTTTCCTGCGCTATGTTCACTCCTGGGATAATCAGGGCATCGTTAAGGAGGATCTGCGGCGTTATCGTAAGATTTCCTATCGCCTGTCTCATCGCCTCATAATCAGCCTGTAGGATATTTATCCTGTCAATCTCCTCCGGAGAAGAGTACCCCACTCCGACACTGATCGCTTTTTCCATTATCTCATCATAGAGCTGTTCACGCTTTTTCTCACTTAGCTTTTTAGAATCATTTAAGTAAAGGATGCGACAGTTTTTTGGAAGCACCACCGCCGCGGCCACCACCGGGCCTGCATATGGCCCCCTTCCCGCCTCATCTATTCCGCATATATATTCCGCGCTCTCATATTTTCGCTCATATGCGCTCATCACCTCTAGGCGGTCAATCTCTTTTAAGTAATCATCATATTTTTTTTGATAACGCAAGACCAGACTTTTTACCTGAGCCCTCTCATCTTGCGCCAAAGGCTCTAACAGTTTCGGCAACGCCGCGATATCTGCTTTTTTTAAACTTTCGCTTATCTCTCGAATGGTCATACTTCTTCCTCAGTGTCTAACGCGACAGTGGAGTTTAATAAGCCAATGCTCTCCAGGGGCCAAATGCGAAGCCATGCTTTCCCCTCAATCTGATTCCTGTATACTATCCCCACATCAGCCACCCTGCTGTCAGAGCTCTCATTGCGGTTATCTCCCAGAACAAAATACTCTCCATCTCCTAATGTGATCGGCTGCGCGGCAATTCCTGCGCTTATTATAGGCTCAAGGCCGTATACATCATCCTCTAATATCTCCCCGTTGATATAGACATATCCGCCGATGATTTGAACCGTCTCTCCCGGCAGACCTATTATACGCTTAATGTAATACACATTGTTGCCCTTATCATATGCAAAGACGATAATATCGTAGCGCTCAGGCTCTGCAAAATAATATGAAAATTTGTTAACGAGCACATTATCCCCGGACGAAAGTGTTGGCTGCATTGAAGCGCCCTCCACCACAGTGCGCTGAAAGCCAAAATTTGCGAGAAGAATACATAAGCTCATGATGATAACAAAATAGAGAAACGCCCAGATTATAGACAAAAGTAAATTTTTCTTCTCCTTAAGGCCAACAGACTCATCATCCACATCTATAAATTCAAGCTCTACTTCCTCTAAAGGCTCATCCCCTTCAATCGCTTCATCCAAAGCCTCGCTCTCACTCTTTTTCATTTCCTGCAAAACTTCACTACTATCCATATCACTCATTCTCGTTTTCTAGCGCGGGGATTTCAAGAGAAATACGCCCCAGTTTTCCTGAACGAAAATCCTCTAGTAAAAAGCGGCATGCCTTGTTCACATCTGGCTCTCCACCTTTTTTTAGAGCATGTCTTACAAGGGCTAACTTCTGCAGGATAATGTAATGCTCCTCATTCTCCTCTATAGAGACATTGTAACGAGTGTTAAGGGAAGTAGGATTTATTATAAGAAGCTCCTTTAATAGGCTTGCTGCAAGGTCTGAGAGTTCGATAATCTCATCATTTATGGAGCCAAGATAAGCCAGATGAAGTCCCACCTTGGGATCATCAAACTTTGGCCATAATATGCCTGGGGTATCTAAAAGCTCCACCTGCTTATTAAGCCTTATCCACTGGTTTCCCCTAGTCACGCCTGGTTTGTTACCAGTTTTTGTACAAGCTCTTCCCGCGATGGAATTTATCAAGGTGGATTTACCAACATTTGGTATACCCACCACCATAACACGAACAGGCCTGTTAAGGATTCCCCTCTTTTTATCTCTCTCAAATTTTTTCTGAGCCACCTTCATGATGGCATCAACCATGGGCTTTTTTGCACCGCTGTTTCTTGCATCTAACAAAACAGTGTGGATACCCTTCTTCTCAAAGTAGCTCTTCCAGGCTTTATTTATATCTTCACTCGCTAAATCCGCTTTGTTTAGTATTACCATCCTAAGCTTGCCGGTCGCAAGCTTATCAATATCAGGATTTTGGCTGCTAAGCGGAGCTCTCGCATCCAAAAGCTCCACCACCATATCCACCAGCTTTACATCATCCTGCATGGCACGTCTTGCCTTAGCCATATGTCCAGGATACCACTGAACCTGCATACTTTCTCCTCACTGTATCATCCCTACGCTGCTTAAGGGATAAATGCAAAACCATACCTTCCCTATAATCGAAGAACGACTCACATCTTTCACATTCTCAAAACGGCTGTCATCACTAGAAGACGGGTTGTCCCCCAGTACAAAATAGGTATCCTCATCAAGCACAATCTCATCCTGTGCCCTGCCAGAAACTAAAATCTCACCGATAGGCGTATTTTCTAAAACCATTCCGTTTATCAGTATATTTCCGTCAACAATCTGTACTGTCTCTCCCGGAAGGCCAATAATCCTCTTTACACTAAGCGTCCCCGTCTCATCTTCAAAGAGGATAATATCAAATCTTTGGGGATCGCTTACAAGATAGGTGAATTTGTCTATAAGAACAATGTCCTGATCAAGGATCGTATCCCTCATAGCGCTTCCCGAGACAACATGCTGCATCCCAAATAGCTCCGTGAGAAATAGAGCGATCACTGCTATGATCAATAAATTAGATAGCCAAATTAAGGATGTACGAAAGAAATGCGGTCGTTCATGTTTTAAATATCTCATGAACATCACACCTTTTTCTAAACCAAATAACCTGCCAAGCCTAAAAATCCACTTAGGCACTCTAATCGTAAAAAGTCATGCTTATCTGCATGGGCATATCTGATCCTTTATCGTCTGTATCATAGTAGCAGTAAATCTGATAAAAAACAAGCCCTGATTGGCTTTCTTTAAAAAAAAGCGCCCCGTGGTTTATTCCACAGAGCGCGGTGTTACGGATTAGTTATGCAGCATAGTTTCTCTTGCGATTGTAAAGGACAGAGCCAGCCAGACCTGCTCCAGCAAAAAGCGCCATGGCAAACAAAGAGGCGATGGGCGCATCGTCTCCCGTCAAAGTGGAAACGTTTGCTTCTTCCTCTTCCAGAGCGAGATAATCTGTCGGTGCATCAGTGCTCTCCTCCGTTTCGCTGTCGTTATCGGATATATCGGAAGATTCAATCATTTCTGTATCCGTATCTTTTTCTGTTTCGTCTATCTTTCCATCATCCGCCGGATCTTCAGAATCATCGGGATCGTCTATGACTGTCGTATCTTCAGAGTCGTCAAAATCGTTGTTAGCTATCGGATCTTCTGTGGCGCTGGATTCTTCGCCCGTTGTAGCCTCCGGCTCCTCTGTGGCACTGGGTTCTTCTCCAACTGTAGCCCCCGGCTCCTCTGTGGCACTGGGATCTTCTCCTGTTGTAGCTATCGGATCCTCTGAGACGCTAGGATCTTCTCCTGTTGTAGCTGCTGGATCTTCTGAGGCGCTGGGTTCTTCTCCTACTGTCGCCTCCGGTTCTTCTGAGGCACTGGGATCTTCTCCTGCTGTTACCACTGGATCTTCTGTGGCGCTGGGTTCTTCTCCTGTCGTAGCCCCCGGTTCCTCTGTGACACTAGGTTCTTCTCCTGCTGTCACCACTGGATCTTCTGAAGTGCTGGGTTCTTCTCCTAACGTAGCCCCCGGTTCTTCTGTGACGCTGGGTTCTTCGCTTCCTTCATACTTATACAGCTTAGTAGATGCAACGGTTACAGTTTCTTTAAAATACTCCGTGCCAAGAATACTCTTGGTAGTGCTCCTGGTTTTAGTACGCTCTCTTACAAGCTCTGCAGTCGTTTTATGCGTCTCTGCGATGGTCTCCTTAAACTCGTCATCACTCGTGCAAAACTCCGTGTTATCGACAAGCTTTATGGGGATGGATATGCGTATTGACCAGGATGTATCCTCGCTGGCTTCGCCCTCGCCTTCACCCGCTGTGTATGTGCTGATGGGGGATTTATCAGCCGAGTCGCTTAAGTTTATAGTAACCTTGGTGCCGCCGATCTCGACATCTTCTACATCTTCTACATCTTCTACGTCTTCTACGGTCACAGTGTAACTAAATGATGTGGCAGATCCAGCGGTGTATGTAACCACAATGTCTTCTACATCTGTTATTTCAAACTCATCAGTGATTACTGTGGTGATCGTCACCTCATTTTTCACTGAATACACTACATCCAATGCGCCGGTGTTGCTAAAGTCAGTCGCATAAGAATATATGTTGCTGTTAAATGTTTTAAGGAGTTCGCTTATGTCTGTATACTCATTCGATGCCTTAGCCGCAGCCACTATCCCCTCTACCATCTTCCATATATTTTCCTCAGTCTCCGCCGGGTTCATAACCGTCAGGGTGTATGCCATCGCATTCTTTAGAGCATTTATCTGATCCTCATCAAGCTTAGAGAAAGTGCTGGCATAGAAATAGTAGATAGTGCTGCTGCCTTCAGTTTCCGGTATAAATAAAATATAGCGGTCTTCGTCAGTGTATTTTGCTAAGATCCCAAGCGCATATTGGCATTCTTCTGTCAGATCCTCCCGTGAAAAGGTATAATCTTCCTCACCCAAATCCACGCCGATAAGTTCAGAAAGTTCTACGTATAAAACGTCTGACGGAAATGCCTGATCTGTGTTTCGATTCGCTGTCGCAAAAGCATCAAACGAGTTATATATAGCCTGGACAGTTGTACCAAAGTCCAAACCGCGCTCTTCGATAATCTTGATATATTCAGCGATGTAGTAAAGTGTGAAGACTTCTCCGGCATGGCGCTGAGAGCCGAATGTCAAAACCAAATCAACAGCCGACTCATATACATCACCGTCATAAAATTCAATCTCACCTTCAGTATATTCAATCCCGTCGTATAGTTCTATCACAACTCCGCCTGTAGTATCTGTATCGTCCATACCCAGGGCGTAAACAGGGTACTCATTAATCTCATCATTAGAGCGTGAATCAAGGATATTCTTGATTATGCTGGCCTTGGTGGTATCTGTCCCTGTGTAGGTGGTAGTAGATCCAGAGGTCTGAAGATACTTAGTGCCGTCTTCATAGTCTGCAAAGTCACTCGACTTTAGGGAGAACATCATCACTGCAGCGGCGTCTGCTCTATAATTTCCGTACTGAGATATTCGGTTATTTGCGCCGATCATGATGACATCTACATATTCATTGTATTCCATCAGCTCTATGATATTTTGGATGGCGATTTTCTGGTTGAAGGAGTGCCCGGTGCATGTCGTGAATATATACACAGAGCGTAGCTCAATCTCTGAAAAGTCCATCTCATAGTGGAATTGCACTACAGCCTCGCCGTCAGCCTTATCCGTCCACTCAGCTGTCTGTATAAAGCTTTTGATATAGTAGTTATCATCCAAATCCGATGCCTGATAGTTTTTTTGTGTAGAGTGTGACTTGTCATCATCAGTTAACTCTGACGTTAATATATATCCATCACTCCCCCCCACACTATACGTGGCCGCTAAGGCCTGTGTGGTATTTCCAAAACCGGAAAAAACCATAATCCCTATCGCCAAAAGCGATAAGATCCTACGCAATTTTATCTTCATTTTTTTACTTTCTCTCCTTGTTTATAAAGCTTCCGTTAAACACACTTTGATATATTTACTTTATGTTAGAGTCAGTAAAATGGCAAGAGGTTATTTAATTTTTTCAAAGTTTTTTCACAATTTTGGGGCTAAACACATAAAAAGAAAGCAAACTCTTCTTAACATCGTTTAAAAAGCATTTTCTTTTTACAAAAAGAAAAGAGGGCAGTCAATACTGCCCCCCTCAAAAAATTATCTGACTAATTCCTTAACCTTAGCCCTCTTACCTGTTCTCTGACGCAGATAGAACAGCTTCGCACGGCGAACCTTACCGCGGCGGACAACCTCAATTTTCTCTACATGCGGAGAATGCAAGGGCCATGTCTTCTCAACTCCACAGCCATTAGAGATCTTGCGAACAGTGAATGTCTCGCGAACACCGCCGTTCTGTCTCTTTATCACGGTACCCTCAAAGACCTGGATTCTCTCCTTCTCTCCCTCTTTAATCTTAGCGTATACCTTAACGGTATCGCCCACTCTGAAGCTGTCAACCTCAGCCTTAAGCTGCTCAGCCTCAATCTCTCTGATGATCTCGTTCATCACACTACCTCCTGTCCAATGTTCTTAATACTAGCCATAGGCACACTTCTCGTAACAGAGGAACATTGCTTTTTTCATTTAACGCGCATATGCGCGACAACAACTATGAGAGTATAACATTAAAATCCCTAAAAAGCAATCACTTTTTTAAAATTTTCACTCACCGGCCTTGCCGTCATTTTTTACTGAGAGCAGCTGCCTCAAAAACTCCTGCTCTTTTTCTGAAAGGACGGCCGTTTCTAGTAAATCCGGGCGATTATTTAAGGTTCTAATGATGGACTGCTCACGGCGCCATTTTTCAATATTTGCGTGGTGACCTGTTAAGAGTATCTCTGGAACATGCAGACCCCTAAACTCCTCAGGGCGTGTGTACTGCGGATACTCTAAGAGATTATCATGAAAGGATTCTATATCGGCGGACACATTATTGTTTAAGACGCCGGGGATTAAGCGGCTCACACAGTCCATTATCATCATGGCGGGAAGCTCACCGCCGGTGAGTATAAAATCTCCGATGGAAATCTGATCAGTAACTATCAAATCAATCGCCCTCTCATCAATCCCCTCATAATGACCGCACAAGAAAACCACGTCCTCATAAGCGCTAAGCTCCTCCGCGACTTTCTGATTAAAAACTCTTCCCTGTGGGGATAAGTAGATAACCGGATGGTCCTGCGGAATGCGTTTCTTTAAATCCATATAGCAGTCATATACGGGCTGTGTCTGCATAACCATACCCGCGCCTCCGCCGTACGGGTAGTCATCCACGCGGCGATTTTTATCATTCGTATAATCGCGGATATCCACTGTGTTCACAGAAATTAACCCTTTTTCTATTGCCCTGCCGGTAATGCTCTGGCGCATGACGGCATTTATCATATCTGGAAAGAGTGTCATTACATGAAAATTCATACTAGTCCTCCAGGAGTCCCTTCATAAGGTGCACCAGAATGCGGCGCTTTTTTAGGTCGATATCCAGCACACACTCATCTATCACTGGAAGAAGCAACTCTTTGCCATCCTCCATGACTACAGAATAGACGTCATTGGCTCCTGTCTGAAGGACGTCTCGTAAAACTCCAAGTGTTTTTCCTTCATCGGTCACTACCTCAAGGCCAATCAAGTCCGCTATATAGTACTCCCCTTCCTTTAGCGGAATGGCGTGTTCCCTGTCAACATAGAGCTCTCTCTGGCGTAAAAGCTCAGCCTCGTTCATGGTGTTAAATTCCTTAAACTTTACTATCACCATATTCTTAAAATACTTTACACGTTCCACATGTAAAAGCTGCTCCGTGCCTTTTCCCACCATCAAAACCTCTTTAAGGCTGTCAAAGCGTCTGACATCTTCTGTTGTGGGATATACCTTTACCTCGCCGCATATCCCATGCGGACTGGTGATCACTCCTACTCTAAAATACCCATCCGGATTCATCATAAGCTCATCCTCTCAAATTTAAGGCCCTGCCTCCCTAAAGAAAAGAGGCTGTCAGAAACAGCCTCCCCTCATCACCTGATCTCCAGCATAACCTTTTTCTTCTCGTCCACGGTAGCGGCCTTTAATACAGTGCGCATTGCTTTTGCGATGCGTCCCTGCTTACCGATAACCTTACCCATGTCCTCCGGGGCCACGCTCAAATTCAGAATAATGGCGTCCTCCTCCTCGGTTTGTGTAACCACAACCTGATCGGGAGCATCCACAAGTGATTTCGCAATCACCTCTATCAAATCTTTCATCCTGATACCTCCCTGCTAGAATGGGTGGATTATTTCTCAACTCCGGCGATCTTTAAAAGCTTTGCAACTGTCTCTGTGGGCTGCGCTCCAGCTCTTAACCACTTCTGAGCCTTCTCAGCGTCGATCTTTATCACGCTGGGATCCTTTGTGGGGTCATAGTAGCCGATCTCCTCGATAAAACGACCGTCCCTAGGCGCTCTTGCATCAGCGGCGATCACTCTATAAAAAGGCGCCTTTTTCTGCCCCATTCTCTTTAATCTCAACTTAACCATCTTAGTTTACCTCCTAGATTTCTCCTATAATAATGTTTTCTATATGGAAACGCTGTTCGCGTTATTCCCTAAAACGAAAAGGGAAGCTTCATCCTGCCCCGTTTTCCCATGCCTCCCATCATTCCGGGAAGCTGCTTCATCATCTTTTTGCTCTGCTCAAAGCCCTTTACCAGCTTATTAACCTCCGCAATGCTCACCCCCGCACCCTTTGCAATGCGGTTTTTCCTGGAAGGATTTAGGAGATTCGGATTTGCCCTCTCCTCCTTTGTCATGGACAGAATTATCGCCTCCACACGGGCCAGCTGCTTTTCATCTATCTGTGGCATCTGCATTTTAGCGCCCATACCGGGCAGGTGCTTTAAAATCTCGCCAAGCCCTCCCATATTTCTCATCTGAGCCATGTATTCGAGATAATCGTTAAAGTCGAACTGGGATTTTTTTAGCTTCTGCTCCATCTCCCTGGCTCTATCCTCGTTTACAGCAGCCTGTGCCTTGTCGATAAGAGTCAGAATATCCCCCATCCCCAAGATACGGCTTGCCATGCGGTCCGGATAAAACTGCTCTAAGTCTGAGAGCTTTTCTCCCATTCCCACATATAAAATGGGTTTTCCGGTGACAGCCCGAACAGAAAGCGCCGCTCCGCCCCTGGTATCTCCGTCCATTTTTGTAAGGATAACGCCGTCCACGCCGATCTTTTCATCAAAGCTCTTCGCAACATTTACCGCATCCTGACCAGTCATGGCATCCACTACCAGAAGAGATTGAGAAACAGCAACACTTGCCTTTATCTCCTCAAGCTCATGCATCATATCTTCATCGATATGAAGGCGTCCAGCGGTGTCTATCATCAAGATATTAAAATCATTTTTTTCTGCATAGCTTAAAGCTGCACGGACAATATCCACTGGCTTGTGCTCCGTACCCATCTGGAACACAGAAACGCCCTGCTTATCTGCGTTAATCTCTAACTGCTTAATGGCTGCCGGGCGATAGATGTCGCATGCCACCAAGAGCGGCTTTTTTCCCTGGCTTTTAAGTTTTCCCGCAAGCTTTGCCACGGTCGTGGTCTTACCCGCGCCCTGAAGACCCATCATCATTATGATGGTGATCTCCTTTCCGGGCTTTATGAGAAGCTGCGTGGTAGTAGAGCCCATGAGCTTTATCATCTCCTCATGGACGATCTTTATCACAGTCTGTCCCGGATTAAGGCCGTTTAAAACCTCTGTTCCAACAGTCCGCTCCTGAATTGAAGCGATAAACTGCTTTACAACTTTAAAGTTTACATCCGCCTCAAGAAGCGCCATCTTCACTTCCCTTAGCGCCACCTTCACATCCGCTTCTGTAAGTCTTCCCTTGCTTCTAAGGTTCTTAAAGACATTCTGCAGTTTTTCTGTTAAGCTTTCAAATGCCATATATACCTCTTTACTGATCCGCGGCGATCTCCTCCGAGAGCCGAATGATCTCCGCTAGCTGCTCATTTTCACCGCTGCCTTTTAGTTTTTCTGCAAGCTCTCCTATACGCGCGGCTCTCTTCCTGTTTTGGAGGAACTTCTCCACCAGATGGAGCTTGTTCTCATACCCCTCAAGGATATTATTGCACCGCTTTACAAGGTCAAACACACCCTGCCTGCTGATGCCCTCCTCATCCGCTATTTCTGAATTTGAGAGATCCTCAAACACAGCCGCCTCATAGATCTTTTTTTGATGCCCTGTGAGCAGTTCTCCGTAAAAATCATACAGTAACGTCTTTTCAACAATTCGTTCCATATTTAACCACCTGTGCTATCCTACAACAAAAAAATTCCGCTGTCAAGTGTTTTTTCTTGACAGCGGAATTCTTCCGTTCTCAAATGATGATATGATAATTTTTTTCTTTTTCTCTTTCATTCATCCGCTTGCGCACATCAATTAAAAGCCGTATGAGGGCACACACCACATTTATGAGAAACATCAAAATAATCAGGTTCATGCCTAAATTCTTTAGCGGCTCTGCAAAATACACCACGATAGCTAAGCTGATGAGAAACGTAATCAGACTGTTCTTATACGCTTTTTTCTTCACACATATACGGTATAGCCCGTAGCAAATGAGTAAAAAAACAGCCACCACTACCACAATAACAAAAACGATAACAATTCCATATATTATCCACTGTATCCCCATGGAGACAATGTTATTTTGTATGTTTCCAGCCCACTGTGAAGCTGATAGTGCAACTGCATGGACCTTCTGGACGCAAAAGCAGTATAAAATCCATATCTCCTCAAAAAGCGCCGAAATGTCACTTACAAACACTTCCTGGCGCATCGCCTCTAAGATGGTGCAGAGTAATCCATACAGTAATATTATTCCAAGCATAGCTCTATATGCCGCAAGCTTTGCCTCATATTGCCTTTTCATGCGTCTCTGTGACTTGGCCCACAGCTCAGGCCAGAAAGCCGTGGTGTCAACCTCACTCCTAGCTTTTTGTCTTTGTGGCGCTTCCTTTGCATTCTTCCTTGCCATCCTGAGCCGCTTTTTTAACTCTCCGATCTGATCATCTAACAGGTCGTTCTCCTCTCTTAGATCCCTGATCTTATCAGCTTGAGTTAAAATATTGCCCCTTAGCTGGTTGTTTTTCTCTTTTAGCCTTGAGATCTGCTCCTTCTGCTCCTCATAGAAAACTGTAAGCAGATCGCTTTCCTTTTTCACTTCATCCAGCTGCCCCTGCATGTCTGAGGTCCGCGAGCCTTCTCCTAGAGAAATCGATATTTGTTCCTGCTCCTCCTCAAAAAAACTCATACTCAAACTCCGCCTTTCTGGAAAACCATAATGAGTGTTTTTGCTCCCCAAAATCATAAGATTTCATGCAAGTATGAAACTTTATGATTTTTTGTCACTTGCCTTACATTATACCCTATCTTTTTCCTCTATGCAAGAAATAAGGACATGGAATGTAGATTA
>CAZYLH010000001.1:72116-82382 GCA_964648695.1 uncultured Lachnospiraceae bacterium
ATTATACCCTATCTTTTTCCTCTATGCAAGAAATAAGGACATGGAATGTAGATTAATATGCTAAATATCAGATTTATAAGGATCACCCCTATAAAAGAGATATAGGCATTTCCTATAAATAATCCTATAAGTAGTACAACAAGCACCGGAATGAATGGCAGCAGTCTTATAAAAAACTGCAGTATCCTGGAGAGTATCATCGGTAAATACGAGCTTATGATTAAGTTTACCATAAGAGCTGTCATGCCAAAAAAGATATGCATGGAAAGCATCAAAAGCCCGCATAGTATGCCATACCAGATATTTAAACTGCCAATACCTAAGGCAATAGTTGCAAGTAAAAGATCCATCGCCCCGTCTAAAACCTGTCCTCCCATTCCCCAGTTAAGCAGCGCACGAGGAGATTCCGGTATCAAGTAGATAAAGTTATGTGACAGATCCTCCTCAAGGGGATTTGCAAAGCTGCGAATAAACATGATAACCAGACAAATGCATGTCGGAAGCAGCGTCAAAACAAGAGGATCCATCTCCCCGCTTACAATCCGCAAAAAGACTATGCAGCCCGCACAGATAAAAAAGTATAGACTTGCGGTAGCGCTCCAAAGTCCATTAAGAGCATGCATTCTCTTTCGGTTTAGTATTACCTTTGCAAAAAACACAGAGGCTCCCTGATATCCCTCAAAGGACAATTCCTTGTTTCTGCGCTTCTCCCAAATTTTTTCCATAATTTTGGAATGCTTAACATCATGTTTCGCACCGCCGGCGGCGACTGTCTTTAACTGCTGTCCGGCATCCGCTAAAGTCTGCGCGCCGGAAAGCGCATCCTCATAAAAATCACATTCCATTTGCCATGTGATGTAAATGATAAGTGCGCTCAGGGCGATGGTTAGAAGCATGTACACAAAGCACATGAGATAATTTCCCGAAGCCGCAGCGAGCGTATATGCAGTCAGCCAGCCAAAAAACGGAACTAGGTTTGCCCCGCTAAATGGGAAGGCAAGCCGCACTAAATCGTAGATGCCAAAATCAAGAACAAAGTACATAAATGCAGGTACCAGAATGGGGAGCGCTAAGAGGAGTAATCCATACCTTGCGACAAAATTTTTTAACCTATCCCTTGTGGAAAAAAAGATATAGAAAAATACGCTTAGCACATTTGTAAAAAATGCGAGGTATACATATCCCCCACAAATCAACAGCGCTCCCGGCAGGGTAATAATTCCACTATCTACCAAATCTGGTATCTGAATTAAAATGTAAAGGCTTCCAAGCAGGACTGCGCCAATCTGTATAGCCATCTTAAACAAAAGCACTGACTGAGGCTTTATGGGAGCCGGAAACAAAAAATGGACATCCGGCATAGTAAAAAAAGAAACACCGTTTTTTGCTCCCTTAACCATGCTAATGACAAAAAATATCCATATTACAAAGAAAACTATCCCGGACAGGAGTAAATTACCTATATCATACTGCACCCCATCATCGTCAATCACCAGGTCTAACTCCGTATCCAGAATATACTCTTCATCCTGAGTGACCACTTCTTCTGTGACATCCTCCAAATCACTGCCAAGAAAATACGAAAGAGCAAATACACCACCTATAATCGCTATGATCACAAGGTAAATCTTCCACTGCCGCTTAATGGAGTTTAGCAGGTTTTTTTTCATAAACCAAACAGCAAGCTTTATGCCGATCATGCTTACACCTCCCCTTTGCCCTCATCCATCATATCTTCTGCCTGAAGGTCCTCAGTGATCTCAAAAAAGAACTGTTCCAGTGTCTTATTATTTTGCTCAAGCTCATGGCGGGAAACATTTCCCTTTACACAGCCCTTCTGCATGATGATAGCCCTATCCCAGAGCTGATCCATACTGTCGATGATGTGTGTGGATACCAAAAGCGTGCATCCCCCATCTCTCATCTCCCCCATCAGAGTTTTCAACTCCTTAATGGAATGGGGATCCAGACCAATCATGGGCTCATCCATCAAAAGCAGGGAAGGCCTTGTAAGCAGAGCGCAGCACAGTGAAAGCTTCTGCTGCATTCCCTTGCTAAGCTCATTTCCAAACTTCTTTACCTTATCATCCATCTCAAAACGGGCAAGAAGCTCGTCCCTATATGCAGCATAGTCCGTCAGCCTATAAGCCTTGGCGACAAATTCCATGTGATCTAAAACAGTGAGATTTTCATAAAGCGATGGAATCTCCGGCATATAGCCGATGTGACTCTTAGCATCCACGCTCTTGTTCGGATATCCGTGCACTTTAATCTGACCATCATACTTTAAAAGACCAATAATGCTCTTCATAAGAGTGCTCTTACCGGCGCCATTTGGCCCTAGAAGCACGTTGATACCGCCGGGCGGCAGCCAAAAGCTCACATCATCGCAGGCCTTCTCCTTCTTATACATCTTCGTAACATGACTTACCTCTAACATACTCTCTCTCCTTCTCCATATTTTTACATACATTCCTAAGGCATTGCTCTAACCCCTTTAATTGTCCCATAATAGAAGCGTCGTTTTTATAGATGAGGCTTTACCATTTTGGGCTTAAAGCCTTCTTCCTCCAAGGCTTTTACAATCTGCGCCTTGTGTTCAGCGCCGTACGCCTCCACCGTGATTCTAAGCTCCACCGCCGCGTTTCTGTTGATGGATACAAACTGGTTGTGATCTAAGCGGATAACGTTTCCGTTGTTTTTTGCGATGACATTAGCCACCTGAACCAGCTGACCGGGCTTGTCCGGCAACAGCACAGAAACTGTAAAAATTCTGCTTCTCTGAATCAAGCCGTGCTGTACAACGGAGCTCATGGTGATCACATCCATATTTCCGCCGCTTAATATGGATACCACCTTTTTATCCTTCACATCCAGATACTTTAATGCAGCCACCGCCAAAAGACCGGAGTTTTCAACCACCATCTTGTGGTTTTCAATCATGTCAAGGAAAGAGACTATAAGCTCCTCGTCCGGGACGGTGATTATATCGTCAATATTCTCCTGAATATATGGCAGTAGGATATCTCCCGGGGTCTTAACGGCAGTACCGTCGGCGATGGTGGAGACTGTTGGAAGTGTCACCACATGGCCCGCCTTTAAGGATGCCTGCATGCAGTTTGCGCCCGCAGGCTCCACGCCGATAACCTGAATTTTGGGATTTAACTGCTTTGCTAAGGTGGAGACGCCTGTTGCAAGTCCGCCGCCGCCAATCGGAACCAGAATATAATCCACGGTCGGAAGCTCCTTAATAATCTCCATGGCGATGGTTCCCTGACCGCACGCTACATCAAGGTCGTTAAACGGATGAACAAAGGTGTAGCCGTTCTCCTTTGCCAGCTGGCATGCATAGTCATATGCCTCGTCATAGACATCCCCGTAGAGCACTACCTCTGCACCATAAGCCTTTGTGCGGTTTACCTTTATCAGAGGAGTTGCCGTTGGCATGACGATCACCGCCTTACAGCCATATGCCTTTGCCGCATAGGCAACGCCCTGAGCATGGTTTCCTGCGCTGGATGTGATAAGGCCTTTCGCACGTTCCTTATCAGACAGTGTGCTGATCTTGTAATATGCGCCCCTCAGCTTATATGCACCGGTGTACTGCATATTCTCAGGCTTTAAATAAACCTTGTTACCGGTCTGAGCGCTGAAATACTCGCTGTAAACAAGCTTTGTATCGGCGATAACCTTCTTTACAATATCCGCTGCTTCCTCAAATTTTTTAAGTGTAAGATAGCGCTCCTGCATTTTGTCTCCTTTCCCCTACTCTGACTCATCTGCTTCCGTAAAAAGTGCGTTCACATAGGTTTCTGAATTAAATTTCTGAAGATCCTCAATCTGCTCTCCCACGCCGATGTACTTTACTGGCACGCCTAGCTCTGACTGAATAGCCACGGCGATACCCCCTTTTGCACTTCCGTCCATCTTTGTAAGAATTATGCCGGTGATCTTTGCAACCTCCATAAACTCCCTTGCCTGCACAAGGGCGTTTTGTCCCGTGGTGGCATCTAACACAATAAGAGTCTCCCGATAGGCTTCTGGATAATCCTTATCTATAATCCGATTGATCTTTCTTAACTCCTCCATCAGGTTTTTCTTGTTGTGAAGGCGCCCTGCCGTATCACAGATTAGAATATCAGTCCCCTTTGCCTTTGCGGACTGGACAGCGTCATACACCACTGCCGCCGGATCAGACCCTTCTTGATGGGCGATAAAATTTGCTCCGGCTCTCTTTGCCCACATATCAAGCTGCTCTATAGCCCCTGCGCGGAAAGTATCCGCCGCGGCCAGCGTAACACTCTTACCTTTAGACCTCATCTGTCCTGCAAGCTTGCCGATTGATGTGGTCTTACCCACGCCGTTTACGCCGATAACTAGGATCACAGATTTTTTGTTCTCAAAATCGTAGGCATTCTCACCCAAATCCATCTTGCGTCTGATGCTCTCCATAAGGATTTCTTTTACTTCATAAAGATCCTTAATCCGCTCATCCTCCACGCGCTCTTTTAGTTCCTCTATAATGTCTGCAGTAGTACGAACGCCTATATCGGCGGTGATTAATATCTCCTCCAAATCCTCATAGAATTCCTCGTCGATGTCACCGCCAGAAAAAAGCCCGTCAAGCTTTGAGACCAGATTACTTCTGGTCTTAGCCATTCCGTCAAATAAACGCTTTAAAAAACCCCTCTTTTCTGACATTTACCATCCTCCAATCAGTTATCTAACTCCTGTTCGATAAGATTTACGCTCACAAGGGTTGAGACGCCCTTTTCCTGCATGGTGATACCATATAGACGGTCCGCCATCACCATGGTTCCTCGTCTGTGGGAGATTAAGATAAACTGAGTATGCTCTGTAAGCTTGTGAAGATAATTTGCAAAGCGTGAGACATTGGAATCATCAAGCGCTGCCTCAATCTCGTCTAAAAGGCAGAAAGGACTTGGCTTTAGGTTCTGAATGGCAAATAGAAGTGCTATAGCCGTGAGAGCCTTCTCTCCACCCGAAAGCTGCATCATATTTTGAAGCTTCTTTCCGGGAGGCTGCGAGATAATATGAATTCCAGCCTCAATAACATCCTCTCCCTCAACAAGCTCAAGTCTCCCATGACCGCCTCCAAAAAGCTCTGCAAACACCTTGTCAAACTCTGTCTGGATATGGGCAAACTGCTCATTAAACTGCTTTCTCATGCCGGTATCCAGCTCGTCTATAATGCCGTGAAGCTGTTCCTCCGCCTTGGTAAGGTCATCAAACTGCACCTTCATGAATTCGTAACGCTCCGAAATCTCCTTGTACTGCTCTATCGCATTTACGTTTACGTTTCCAAGCTCCTTAATGCTACCCTTTATGGCAACGATTCTTTTCCTAAGCTCTGACATGGACATGGTGATCTCATCCATGGGCACCTGAGCCTGTGAGGGGCTCATCTCATATTCCGTCCAGAGGTAGTTTACTCTCTCGTCCAGGTGGTTTTCCAGCTTTTCCTTCTGGTTTTGAAGCCGCAAAAGCTCCACCTCCAGATCCTTTTGCTTACTGGAAATTTCCTGCTGCTTGGAGAAAAATTCCCTCTGCTCCTCCATGCTCTTTGTCTTTTCGTCGTTTAGCTTAAGAAGCTCTCTGTGCGCATCATCCTTAGTTTTTACACATTCATCGCGCTCTTTGGTAAGCCGCTCGATAGTCCCCTCTATCTCCTCTATAGCCTTACTAATCTGCTCCTTACGCTTTAGCAAACCAGCACGCTCTGTCTTTAGTTTTTCAAGCTCACTAAAAATTCGCTCCTCGCTTTCAAGAATGAACTCTTTTTTCTGCTTCAGGTTTGATATCTCAAGCTGCACCCTGTTAAGTGAGGCCGCCAGCTGCTCACGCCTCTCCTTTTCATCAGAAAGCTTTTTCTCATCATCTGTGATGGTTTTTTCTGAGTCGCTGTTCTCATCCTCAATGGAAGTGAGGCTCTCCTCAACCTTTCCCTTTTCCTGGCGCAGCGCCTCAAGCTCTGCTTCAAGCTTTTTCATCTGTTCGCTAACATCCGCTAGGGAAACCTTTATCTCATCCAAGTCTTTTTCAGACTGTGACAGCTTAAGGCTCTCCTCCGTCCGCAAAAGCGTTAGGCTCTGGAGATTTTCAGAAAGCTTCCTACAAGCAGCGTCCGCATTCCTTAACTTTTCAGTGCTAATCTGCAGATCTTTTTTGTATCTAGAAGCTTCATGTTTTGCATTCTCAGCCGCCTTACTTAACTCCTTAATCTCATTCTTTCGTCCAAGAAGATTGCTGCTGTTTTTATACGTTCCTCCTGTCAGTGATCCGCCGGGGCTTAAAAGCTCTCCATCCAAAGTGACAATGCGAAGCGAATAGTTAAAGCGCTTAGCAATCTCCGATGCGTTATCTATATTATCCACCACAAGAGTTCGCCCTAAAAGATATGATATGACGTTTTCATATATGGGGGCGTAGCTGACAAGCGATGAGGCAACGCCTATAACGCCCCTCGCCTTTAGAGCATCCGGGTGAGGAAAATCTATCTTTTTCCTGTACGCATCCAAGGGCAAAAATGTCGCACGCCCGTATTTGTTTGCTTTTAGATAGGAAATCAGTTTTTTGGCGGTGGCTGTACTGTCCGTTACGATATTCTGTATTGAACCGCCAAGAGCAATCTCCATGGCTGTCTCATATTTTTTATCCAGCCGTATAAGATCTGAGACAACGCCCTTGGCATTAGTGCCGGAGCTTTTTGCATACTCCATCACGCGCCGTATGCTGTTCTGATAGCCCTCATAGCGCTCATCAAGATTTCTTAAAGACTCTGCCCGTGAGCTAGCAATCTTGTAATTTTGCTCGGCAGCACTTAAAGCTTTCTGAATATCAGAAACTGTATTTTTTAGTGCGCTAGCCGCCTGCTGCTGCTTTATAAGCTCTTCCTTTTCATGAGCTATTCTTTGATCAAGCTCATCTAAGTCATTCTTCTGCTTAAAAACTTTTTTATTTACGTCCTCCTGTTCAGCAGAGAGCTTAACACTTCTCTCATCTAGCTCCGCGCGTCTTAAAAGGTGCTGTTCCTCCAAGGTAGTAAAATGCTGCAGTCTTGCCGCCGCATCGGATTTCTCACTTAAGAGAGTCATCCGTCTTTCCTTTGTGTCAAGCACCGAGCGCTCATGGTTTGAGATGCGAATATCAAGGGCTGCTATGGTGTTTGTAAGATCATATTCCTCATTTGAAAGCTCTCGCTCACGCTCCGCGGCTTCCGTCTTCTGATTTAAGACAGATCCCTGCTCTTCCTTGTAGCGCTCCTCCTCTGTTTCAAGGGTTAAGAGACGCTCATTGACGTGGGCGGCGTTCGTGTTTTCTGTGTTTATCTGCTCCTTAAGAACCAGAATACGCCCTTCTTTTTCCTGGATGCTCACGCTGGCATCACTAAAGCTCTGATTTAGCGCAGAGCTCTTTTCCTCAAGGTCACGCACTGAGCGGTTTACATCCTCATACAGAGCGCGCAGGCTTTCATTGTCCCTAAGCGTTTCCTCCAAATCACCGTTTACTATCTCAGTGTTTTTTTCCACTTCTTTTAAGCGGTCCTGAGAATCCTGATAGTCCAGTGTAAAGAGCTCCTGATCAAGTCTCTTTTGCTCATCGCGAAAGTTTAAATATTTCTTTGCATTTTCTGACTGGCGCTCTAAAGGCCCCACCTGCTTTTCAAGCTCGGACAAAATATCTGTAACTCTAACGAGATTTGAGTGCTCGCTCTCAAGCTTTTTTAGGGTTTCCTTCTTGCGGCGCTTAAATTTTACAATTCCCACCGCCTCGTCAAAGAGCTCCCTGCGCTCATCGGGCTTGTTGCTTAGGATCTTATCAATCTGACCCTGGCCGATGATGGAGTAGCCCTCCTTGCCGATGCCGGTGTCATAAAACATCTCCTGCACATCGCGCAGACGGCTTACTACGCCGTTAATCTTATACTCACTCTCTCCAGAGCGGTATACACGTCTGCTTACAGTAACCTCCTCATAGTCAACGGGAAGCTTGTGGTCGGAGTTATCCAGAGTGATTGCCACATAGGCATATCCCTGCGGCTTTCTAAGCTCCGTCCCCGAAAAGATTACATCCTGCATATTTGAACCTCGAAGCTGCTTTGCGCTCTGCTCTCCAAGCACCCAGCGCACCGCATCAGCGACATTGCTCTTTCCGGAACCGTTAGGCCCCACTATGCAGGTAATACCGTTGTGAAACTCAAAATTTATTTTGTTTGCGAAGGATTTAAATCCCTGAACCTCTATCCCTTTTAAATACATACCTGGTTATTCCTCTTTCTGTAATAGTAAAAGGGCCTGATACGCGGCCATCTGCTGGGCGGCTTTCTTTGTCCTTCCGCTCCCCTCTCCCAGCACCCTCTTTCCCACGCGCACCTGCATGCGAAATCTCTTGTCATGATCGGGGCCTGATTCCTCTAATAGCTCATACGTAAGATTTTCTGTACAATCAGCCTGTATCTTTTCCTGCAGTATGGTCTTGCTATCGTAAAAAAATCTCCTGTTCTCGATATCATTTAGCACGAACTTAAGGATAAATTCTTTTGCGCATACAAAACCACCGTCAAGATAAATAGCTCCGATAAGCGCCTCAAGGGCGTCTGCGATGATGGAATCTCTGTTTCTTCCTCCCGTATGTTCCTCGCCCTTTCCCAAGCGTATGAACTGTTCCAGTCCAAATTGTCTTGCACAAAAAGCAAGGCTCATCTCACATACCATGGACGCACGCAGCTTCGTCATCTCACCCTCGCTCTTGTCCGGCATGGTCATGTATAAAAATTCACTTGAAATCAGCTCTAAAACCGCATCTCCTAAAAATTCAACACGTTCATTGTGAAAGGCGCGGTCTTGATGCCCTTCATTTGCAAATGAGGTATGCGTCAAAGCCAGAAGGAGGTGGTTTTTATCCGTGAAGTGATACCCAATCCGCTCCTCCAGTTCACTAAGCTGCATTTTTACTTACTCCTCCTTATTGTCAGAGACTTGCGTTTTTAGTGAAGCAGATATCTTCTCGGCGATATTCTGCTTAGAAAAATCAATGCACTGCAAAACCGCATTCTTTATTTCCTTGGCAGTCGCGCTTCCATGACTTTTTATAACCAGGCCTTTTAATCCCAGCATGGGTGCGCCGCCGTACTGGCTTGCATCAAACTTCTTTAGCTTCTCCTTTAGGGAAGGATAGACAAGCGCCGCTCCCACCTTGTTTTTGACACTTGATGTCAGGGTTGTCTTTAAAATTCCAAGGAGCATTGAGCCCGTGGCCTCATAGGTCTTTAAAGCCACATTTCCGGCAAAGGCATCACATACAATGACGTCAGCCTTCCCCTCAAGCATGTCCTTAGCCTCAATGCTTCCGATAAAGTTAATACCCTCATCTGCCTTTAAGAGCGGGTATGTATCCTTTACAAGGCTGTTTCCCTTTTCCTCCTCCGCGCCGATATTTAAAATTCCAACGGCAGGATTTTTTACTCCCATTACATTTTCCATATAAATGGAGCCCATATGCGCATACTGCACCAGATACTCAGGCTTTGCGTCCACATTTGCACCGCAGTCGATGAGGAGTGAGCCGCCCTTCATGGTGGGAATAATGGGCGCAAGAGGAGTTCTTCTCACCCCTTTAAGCTTTCCTACGATCACCTGTCCGCCAACAAGCACTGCGCCAGTACTTCCGCTTGAGACAAATCCGTCTGCTTTTTTCTCCCTGACAAGCTTTAATGCCACCACCAGGGAGGAATCCTTCTTGGTGCGTATGGCATTTACCGGCGGCTCTCCGGTCTCAATCACCTCTGTGGTGTGGATTATTGAGATATGACCCTCATCAATACTACTGTACTCTTTGCTGGCAGAGAGCTTTTTTAGCTCCGCCCTAATCGCATCTGCATCCCCTGTAAATGTCACCTTAAGCTCATCCTTTGATGCCTCTAGCAGTGCCTCAACAGCGCCCTTAACGATCTCGCCGGGGGCATTATCGCCGCCCATGGCATCCAGTGCTACATGTACCATACCCTTTCCTCCATTTATAATACGAGTTACCCAACCGATGGGAATGAAACACGGATTGCTCCGCACTTCGCACTCCCGCAATCCTAAAACACCTCAAATCCGCTCATTTTTCTTTTGAAAAATGGCTACTTTTCGGTGTTTGGCGCTCCCCAAAGTCATAAAGTTCATGCAAGCATGAACTTTATGACCTTTTGTCGCTTGTTTCATAATACGTTAAAGGGCTTTCCCGGCATACGGAAAAGCC
>CAZYLH010000002.1:0-61674 GCA_964648695.1 uncultured Lachnospiraceae bacterium
GGTGAAGAAATGACAGGTGGCACAAGAAAACGTGGTTCTACATGGTATTATTACTTTGAGCTAGGAAGGGTTGATGGAAAACGCCAGCGGAAGGAAAAAGGTGGGTTCAGAACCAAGAAGCAAGCGGAAGCTGCTCTGGCCCAGGCGATCAACGAATATAACAACGCCGGGGCAGTATTTGAGCCCTCTGGTATAACGGTATTTGACTATTTAGATCAATGGTATGAGCTATACTGCAAACCTAACCTGAAATATAATACGCAGGTTGGCTATCTGCGGATCATAGAAGGACATTTAAAGCCTAAATTCGGAAGATACCGCCTGAAGGCCATAACTTCTGCCATATTACAGGAATATGCAAATGATCTGAAAATGAATGGCTTTTCCAAAAGCCACATTAGCGGGATCCTCTCCGTGTTTGGAACTGCCATGGATTATGCGGTTGAACCGCTGCATTATTTGAACACCAACCCCATGCGCTATGTGAAATATCCCAAAGTGGAAAAAGAGCCCCGTGAACGAATCGTTTTGACTTTGGAAGAGTGGCAGCGGATCATCGATCGCTTCCCCGCTGGTTCCCGGTTTCACATTCCCTTGATGATAGGCTTTTATACTGGCCTACGTATTTCAGAAGCCTTTGCCCTTACATGGGATGATATTGATTTTGAAAAGCGCACGATCACGGTTTCAAAGCAGGTCGTAAAACGGAACTTTGGAGCTGATGTTCGGAAGGTGGTAGAACAGAAAGGGAAGCGGGAAATGAATGCTTCTTGGTACTTCACCACACCTAAAACCCTATCTTCCAGGCGCACCGTACAATTTGGAGATACTCTTTATCAGGCATTAAGAGCAGCACAGATCGAACAGATCAAAAACGAATTGAATTATGGGGAATGTTACACTGTTCACATCTTAAAAAAGGAATTGGACGAAAAGGGTAATGATATGTTCCGCATTGTACCCATCCAAAAATTTGTGGAAACGGAATATCCCCGTGTCCGTATGGTATGCACTGCGGAAAACGGAGATTATACTTCCACCGATTCCTTCAAATACTGTTCCCGGATCATCCACAAGGAGTTGCAGCTTGCTTTTGATTATCATTCATTAAGACATACACACGCCACGCTTTTAATCGAGTCCGGCGCCGATGTGAAAGATGTTCAGGTAAGGTTAGGACACTCAAACATTCAAACTACGCTGCAAACCTATGTGCACGACACGGAAGTGATGGCAGCACGTTCCGTTGAACTATTTGAACAGGCAGCACGCTTTAAAATCTCATAGATCGCAAAAAACAGGACTGAAACTCCGAAAGTTCAACGGGGTCAGTCCTGTTTTTACATTTGAAGGCAGTTCTCAAAATTAGGGTGGCAAATGGGTGGCAAATGGCAAAATTTCATGCCAAAACACAGCGCAAACCCTTATTTTATAAGGATCAAACTGCACACCGTCTCCACATTCCCAGTCCCTGGAAACATATCCACGCAGCTGATTTTCTCAATCCGATACCCTGCCGCACGCAGAGCAACCAGGTCTCTTGCAAGGCTGGTTGGCTTACAGGATATGTAGACAATCTTTTTAACCCCGTAGGCGATGATTTTGGGAAGGGCCTTTGGGTGAATGCCATCCCTTGGTGGGTCGAGAATAATGATATCCGGCTTTTCGCTGATCTCGTCCAAAACTTTAAGCACATCCCCGGCGATAAACTCACAGTTTGTCAGGCCGTTTTTCTTAGCATTTTCCCTGGCGGCCTTTACCGCCTCCTCAACGATCTCAACTCCGATCACCTTTTTTGCCACCGGTGCTGCGATCTGGGCGATGGTGCCGGTTCCGCTGTAGAGATCAAAAACCAGCTTATCCTTTGTCTCACCTATATAGTCGCGGGCGAGAGTGTATAAAACCTCCGCCCCCCGTGAATTGGTCTGAAAGAACGAGAAGGGGGTAATCTGAAACTCCAATCCGAGAAGTTTTTCTGTGATGACGTCCGTCCCGTAGAGGATATGGGTCTCATCGCTTTTTACCACATCGGCAAGGGAATTGTTTGTGATATGTAAAATGCCAGTGATGCTTCCCGTATACTTAAGAGAAGTAAGTCGCTCTGTCAACTCATAAAGCCTTAGATACTGGGTCAGTTCCTCATACGTCCGTCCCTCATCCGCTGTCACCAAAGCTACTAAAATCTGGCCTGTAAAGGCGCTTTTTCTCACTAAGAGATGGCGCAAGGTCCCGGTGTGCTGTTTTTTGTGGTAATGGGGCACCTCTAACTTTCTGTAAAAATCCAAAACAGCACCTAGGATTTTTCTAAAATCCTCGTCCACAATCCGGCAGCCAGTTACATTTACGATGTCATATGTGCTGTTTCTTTTGTGCTGTCCTAAAGCGAGAGGCCCGTCCTTAAACTCATCCCCGAAGGAAAACTCCATCTTATTTCGATACCCCTCGCGGGTGGGACTTGGGAGAATATTTCCAAAGGTGTAGGGCTCTTTATAGACCTCATCTATCAGCGCCTTCACCTGCTCGCGCTTAATTTCAAGCTCTTTTTCGTAGGGAAGACTCTGATAAAGGCATCCGCCGCATATATTAAAATGAGGGCAAATCTCCTCCTTACAAAGCTCATCATCTGAGGGCGCAAGCACCTCTAAGAGTCCCGCCTCTATGCGTCCATGCCTCTTTTTTAGAACTCTTACTGATACGCTCTGCCCGGGAAGGGCATTTTTCACAATTATCTTTTCATCTTCATCCGTGTAAAAAATGCCTCTGTTGGGATATTCTATTTTACAGATCTTCCCGGTCAAAATATCACCTTTTTTCATCACGCACCTCTTTAATCTAAAACAGGGGCTTCCATTACGAAAGCCCCTGCCTATCTCACTATTACTCTAATACCAATTTTTTTGACTATCCGCTTTACTCCTCGGTATCAGCAGCCTTTACGTCCTCTTCCTCATCGTCAAAGAAGTCGTCGTCAAAATCCTCGTCAAACTCATCATCAAAGTCATCCAAATAGTCCGGTGTAAGGAATTTGTATACGCCATATGCGATAGCGCCGATCACAACAATGGCACCGATCAGTGCCAGCACCACATATAGTCCCTTGCTCTTTTCTTTGCTCTCCATAATAACCCTCCTTCATCTATGAGAGAAATATTCTTGCACACATTCTAGCACATTTTATTTTAAAATCCTAGTACTAATTTATCCAAATTTCTAAATTTTACTCTAGTCTCAGCTTCGCAAATCCTGCCATCAACTTTCTTCTATCTCCGCTGTCAAAGTCAACCGTCACCACAAAATCCTTCGGCTGTTTTTCCACTTTTATGACAGTCCCAGAACCAAAGGTGGCATGTACAACCCTATCTCCCTCGCCGTAATCCAGATGGTCAAGCTTTAAGCTTGCCACATCCTTGCCAAAGCCGGGATTGGTGCCGGTGATACTGTATCTGCCAGATCTTTTTGTCCACTCTTTTGGCTCTCTGGTTTCCTTAAACTCTCTAAAGCCCTCTTTCATACCGCCGCCTTCGATTTCTATGTCCAAAAGGCCATCCGGTATCTCCTTTATAAAGCGAGATGGCTTGTGAAACCAGGTCTCGGCGTGGATCATCCTCATTTTTGCGCCGGTGAGCGTTAGATGGTTCATCGCTCTGGTGATGCCCACATAAGCCAGTCTTCTCTCCTCCTCTATATCCTGTGGATTGTCGGAGTTTATTGCCATGCTGCTAGGAAAAAGCTCCTCCTCCATGCCGCACAGATAAACACGAGGAAACTCCAGCCCCTTTGCGCCGTGCAGCGTCATGAGGAGCACACGGTCGTCATTATCCTCAACACTGTCGATGTCAGCAATCAGCGCCACATCCTCCAAAAATCCGGCAAGCGTTGGTGCCTCGCCCATATCCTCACATTGCTTCTGATACTCCGCTGCTTTGCTCGTAAACTCCTGAAGGTTTTCCTTTTTCACATCAGCCTGCTCCGCGTCCAGCTTATCAAACTCCGCCTCGTAGTTGACATCACGGATAATCTCCTCTATCAGCTCGTCGATATCCATAAACTCGGCCTTTGCCCGAAGCACCCTTATCTGGTTGACAAATCCAGCTATCTTTGAAGCTGCCCGGGAGACAGAATGTATCTCATCCACCCTCATTAAAGCGTCCATAAGGCTGATACCCTCTTTTTCTGCAAACTCGGCAACATGCTCTAATGAGGTTACTCCGATACCCCTTTTGGGGACGTTTATGATGCGGCGCACCGCCAGATCATCCCGGCCGTTTGCGATAGTCTTTAGATATGCCAGTATATCCTTGATCTCCGCTCTCTGATAAAAGTTGACGCCCCCGACAATTTTATATGGGACATTTCTTAGAATGCACTCCTCCTCAAACGCTCTGGACTGCGCGTTGGTGCGGTATAAAATGGCTATGTCCTTATAGCTCTCACCGCGGCGCACGCGGCTTTCAAGGTCCGCTATAACCCCGCGCGCTTCCTGTCTGTTATCCTGATAAAGGTGATAGCTCACCCTCTCACCCTCGGGCTTATCAGACCACAGGCGCTTACTCTTTCGCCCCGTATTGTTCTTTATAATGGCGTTTGCAACTTCTAAGATATTCGGAGTGGAGCGGTAATTTTGCTCTAACTTTATCACCTTTGCCGCCGGAAAGTGCTTCTCAAAGCTTAGGATATTTCTGATATCTGCCCCGCGGAATTTATAGATGGACTGATCATCATCTCCCACCACACAGAGGTTTGGATGATTTCCCGCCAGCTGGGCGATGAGCATAAACTGAACCGCGTTTGTGTCCTGATACTCATCCACATGTATATACTGAAAGCGCTTCTGATAATTCTCCAAAATCTCCGGAGCCTCCTTAAAAAGCTCCACCGTCTTTACCAAAAGATCATCAAAATCAAGGGCGTTATTTTTCCTCAGCTCATTCTGATACTCATGGTAGACCATTGCCACCTTCTTTTCCCAAAATTCCGTGATAGTATTCTCATACTCTAACGGTGAGATGAACTGGTTTTTACAGTCCGAGATCACTTTTAAAGCTGCCCTCTCCTTTATCTTCTTTGTGTCGATATCAAGCCGCTTCATAATGCCCTTGATTAAGGTTCTCGCATCATCCGTGTCATAGATGGTAAAGCTGTTATCATATCCCAGTCTGTCAATATGGCGTCTTAAGATCCTCACGCACATTGAGTGAAAGGTTGACACCCAGATCTGAGCCGCATCTATACCACCGATGAGATTATCCACACGCTCCCTCATCTCACCCGCCGCCTTGTTGGTAAAGGTGATCGCCAGTATATTATAGGGGTTTACTCCCTGTTCCTCGATTAGATAGGCAATCCTGTGAGTCAAAACTCTGGTCTTTCCAGAGCCAGCTCCCGCCAAAAGCAAAAGAGGGCCCTCCGTGCAAAAGACCCCCTCGCGCTGCTGAGGATTTAAGGAATCATAGATACTCATAAATTATCATGCCTTCCTATTGTATTTTTAATAATTTTTAAACCAACTTATTTCCGCAGTTTCCGCAAAAACGCATTCCGTTCGTTGGATTGCCGCAGTTTGGACAGAAGTTCGGTACCTGTCCGTTCACCCCGCTGGCCTGGGATACGCCATCCGGCTTGGCATTCATCTGGTTTACCATGTTTGAGGCCATCTGCATTCCCATCATCATACCCGCCATCTGGGTCGCTGTGCTGGCTGCTGATCCGCCCTTGTCAAGATTATCCGCCATCTGCATCTGCGTATAGCGGTTTACATCGCCCACCATGGACTGAGCGGCAGCCCTCTTCTGAAGCTTTGCAACCTCCTCCGGATATGAGAAGCTCTGAACAGAGAAATCTGTCACGGTGATGCCGATATCACACAGCTCCGCGCCCAAATCATCCATGATACCCCTGCCAATCTCATCCGCATTGGCCTGAAGGTTAAACATATCCTTCCCTTCCGTAGATATCCAGCGCATCAAGAGCTGATCGAGCTTTGATACAACACGCTCCCTAACATTCTCAACACTATAGCGTTGCTTTACTCCCGCTATCTTGTCAATCAGCGTGACATAATCTGAAACCTTAAAGCTAAAGGTTCCAAATGCTCTTATTGGCATTCCTCCGGGAAGTCCGGGCGCCGGAATATTTACGGCGTTCTTTGTCCCCCACTTTACGGTAAACTCCTTCGTGTTTACAAAGAGTACCTCTGCCCTCATTCCGCTGTTAAATCCAAAACGGAAACCCTTAAGAGTTGAGAGGAAAGGGATGATTTCAGATTCAATGTCAAAGCTGCCCTCATCTGAAAAAACTCCCTCTATTCTTCCGTTATACAAAAAAATGGCGTTCTGCCCGGGGCGAATGATCAAACGGCTTCCCCTTTTGATCTCATCATTTGCCCACTTCCAGAAGATCATCTGATCACTAAATTCCTCATTCCACTCGACAACATTAGCAAACTGTCCGCTAAACAATCCCATCGCCTATTCCTCCATTACATTAAGATTTTATCTGCACCCTTCCACAAATGTCACTCTTATGGAAGTGACTTTCATTATAACTTAATTTTTCCCATATGTCACCGAAAAAACTCAGGTTTATAAAATTGTAAGCACCTTTACAAAATGCTTAGAAACTTTGCCGAAAAATTATAGACTTTTGTACTTTATTGTGTTAAAATTCAAGGAACTTTAGACATAAGTCTACTCTCAACAAAGAAAGGAAAATCCATTATGAATAATAAAATCCATGTGCCAGAGGTAGATCAGCTTTTAGAGGCAATCCTCACTCTAAGTACCAAGGAGGAAGCATACGCCTTCTTTGAGGATATCTGCACCGTAAATGAGCTGTTAGCCATCGCCCAGCGCTATGCGGTGGCACGAATGCTAAGAGAAAAGAGAACCTACCAGGAAATCTCAGAGTCAACTGGAGCCTCCACAGCCACCATCAGCCGTGTAAACCGCAGCCTAAACTTTGGAAATGACGGCTACGACTTGACCTTTAGCCGCCTTGGAATTAAGCCTTCCGAGGATGAGTAGCTCTTACTATTTTTCTCTATCCTTACCCGTCTCTGCCTGCTGCTCCTTTCTCATCTCGTCCACAATTTTTTCCATGACCACCTTTTTCATGTAGATGTCAAAGCCCAGCAGGCAGAGATATGTAAACTTTCTAATATACTCTGTCTCTGCACTGCTCTCTTCCTCATCCTTCGGGAACACCTCGCATGCCGCCTTATATTTATTTATTATATCCTTAACATAGCTGCTGCGCTGCTTTCTGCAGAGTTCATAAACTTTTTCGTATATATCTTCCAGCTTTCTGCTTCCCTCGCTGTCAAAATAATACTCCTTTAACGGGGCAAGAAGCGTCTCGATATCTCCGATGGAGAGCAGCTTTTTATAGTAGTAAATCCAGGTGAGGATCAGCATGTGATCTTTAGAGTATTTCTTTTTGTCCGGAGAAGGCAAAAGGTCATTTTTCGCATAGTTATTGATCATGGTCTTAGTAAGGATCTTATCATCCGGATAGCGCTTGCTGTTTTCCAGATGGCTTTCCATGAAGGTTATCACCTGATCCATGTAAAGATCTATATTTGGTATTGTACCAGGCTCAATGTAATCCAGCTTTCCAAGATGATCCAATATATCAACAAGCATCTCTCGCTCCGTCTTCATGGCACGCCTCCTTCCCAAGTTTTTTCTAAATTATAATCTAATTTTACACAGATGACAAGCTAAACTTCCCCCGGCTATTTTATCTGTCTGGCTTTCTTTACAAGCTTGTAAAAGCCTCAAAGCTTGAGCGGTCAAAGTGTATCGGAAGACCACAGCGCATGATGAGCTTTACATCCCCTTGAATCAGCGGCAAAAAGTAGCTGATGGCAGCATCTGTCACATTATTTTGACTAGGAGTGATCCATTCTGCCGGGAATTTTTTCTCAAGATTTGCGCATTTATATGCGTCCGTCATCTCGATCACCATCTCATATGGCACATCGCTTATGCGGCGAAAATACATCATCTTGCCGGTATGTCCGGACAATGCCGCAGATAGTCCCGCTGCACCTATAGCCTCCGCCTCCTCAATGTCAGTCTTTGAGCAAAGGTGTGACGAACAGCGCTGCATAACATTTAGCTCTATGGAGCGAACCTTGCAGCCAAATTCCTTTGCGATGATGCGCTCAAGCACCTTTCCCACTCCATTTTGAAATTTATGTCCAAAGGCGTCAACTCCTGCCATGGTAACTCCGGCGCTCTCCGCTAAGGAGCTTACATCAATTCCTTCTGACACCGCCACGATCACCGCCTGATGCTTTGCCCTCTCCCTTCTGATATCCTCTAAGATACGAGAAACATTTACATCCGCCTCAGGCAGATATATAAGGTGCGGTGCTTCCTGGCCGATAGCCCTTAACACGCAGCTTGAAGCCGTAAGCCAGCCCGCATTTCGTCCCATAATCTCAATGACAGTGACTGAATCTATACTGTAAACTGAGCTGTCCCGGATGATCTCCTGGACAGTGGTAGCCACATATTTAGCGGCAGAGCCAAAGCCCGGGGTATGATCCGTGATTGGCAGGTCATTATCTATGGTCTTTGGAACGCCGATCACACGGTAAGGCTTTTTCGTCTTTTCAAAGTATGAGGAGAGCTTTACCACCGTGTCCATGGAATCATTTCCACCTATATAGACAAAGCACTCAATCATATGCCTTTCAAAGCACGCCGCTATCTTCTCATACACTTCAGGTTCGGTCTCATAATCCGGAAGCTTATATCTACATGAGCCAAGCACCGTGGACGGGGTCTGGCGAAGCAGCTCCATATCTTCATTACTGCGGATCACGGATTTTAGGTTTATCAGATTATCTCCAATCATTCCCTCAATTCCGTTGATTGAGCCAAAGATAGCGTCCACCTTACTGCTCTTAAATGCCTCCCTGAAAACTCCAAGCAGGGACGCGTTGATAGCGCATGTGGGCCCTCCGGACTGTGCAATGGCGATGTTCATCGTTTTTCCTCCCTCAAATCAAGCTTAAGTTTCTGACAGCAAATTAAGAAGCGTATCATAAACAAAGTCTACGCTCTTTTTCCTTACAATATTTCTCCCTATGCCTCCAAATTGTTTTGTAAAGGCGTAGCTTTCACCGTTTATATAAAAGCCAAAGCAGACCATGCCGACAGGCTTTAGTTTAGTCCCACCTCCGGGCCCTGCCACCCCGGTGATGCCAACGCCCACCTCGGCGTCATTTTTTGTTGCAGCGCCCTCTGCCATCTCCTTAGCAACCTGCTCGCTTACCACGCCGCAGCTTCCTATCGTCTCCGGGCTCACTCCTAGATAGGTTATCTTTGCCTCATTTGAATAGGTCACAAAGGAGACATCAAAAACCTTTGATGCATCCGGCACGCCAACCAGCATAGCCGCCGCCATGCCGCCGGTGCAGGATTCCGCAAAGGAAATATGCCATCCCTTCCTTATAAGAAGCTCGGCCACCTGCCTGTACGTTGGTTTTTTAACCACTGCCTTTAAGCTTTTCACATTACTCCTCCAGATTCATCTCCTCATTTAAGGGAAGTGTGAAGGTAAAGATAGAGCCGTTAGGCGTATTATCCGTTAGCGAAATCTCTCCTCCATGCGCCTGAATTATGGATTTGCACAGCGAAAGCCCCAGTCCGATGCTTGTAGTGTCTTTTCCGGTTTTTCCTACCCCTGTAAAGAACATGTCAAACACGTAGGGCTTAATGTTATCCGGTATACCCTCGCCCTCATCTGCGATGCTTACAGAGATAACGTCCTCATTTTGAGACGCACTTATACTTATCTTTGAGCCCGCAGGCGAAAACTTCACCGCGTTATCAATGATGTTTACAATCACACGCAAAATAAGCTCATGGTCCATATTTACAAACAGCAGGCCATCGTTTAGCCAAAGCTCTATCTCATGGTCTGTATTTTTTATGTCGACCTGTGCGATCGCCTCCTTTATCACGTCATCCACCAGCTGGTATGACATGTTAAAGTCCATATTGCCCTCCTCAAGGCGCGTCACAAGCTGGAGATTTTTTGCATACTCCATAAGGCTCCTGGCACTTGCTGCAATGCTATGAAATGCTCTCTTTCTTTTTTCTTCGCCTACCAGGGCATAATCAGACAGATTTCTGCCTGCCTGATTATATATATAGTCCAGAGGCTTATAAAAATCATTTGAGATTGCCTGCAAGAGGTTTGCGCGAAGCTTTTCGCTCTTTTCAAGAACAATGGAAAGCTCATGAGCGTTTTGTTCGCGGATATGCTCGATCGCAAGCGCACAGCCACCAAGCACGGACATTAAAATGCTTTCCTCAAACGCACTTAGGGGCTTTCCTTCAAGATTGATGCCTACCACCCCGTTCATTTTGTTATTCGCACGCACGCCCACATATATGCAGTTTGCATCCCCAAGCGTCTCTGTAAACGCGCCCGCTCTTGCCTTATATGTCATGGCCCACTCAGCCGCGGCTCTGTCCTTTTCTGAAAAGAACACATCGCTTTTTGCATCGGGCACAACGGTTGAGATATATCCTTTGCCGATGGAACCGTTTATCTCAGGATACGCGATAATGTCGCGGTTTAAAAGCTTCATCAGCTGGCTTGCCGTGATGCTCATAATCTCGTTTTCATCCTTGGCCTTTTTTAAGAGCTGATCCGTGTCAAACAAAACACGTGTCTGGAATGCATACTGGCCCGCCACATGCGCCTGCTCAGAAAGCCTTGGAATAACGCCTGCAATAACTAAAGCAAGAACAAAAAATATAAGCAGGCTGGAAAAAGCGTTTATGTCCCCTACTCCAATTTCTGCCGGCGCTACTAAAAGCAAAAAGCTCCATAACCCCAGTCCCAGTATACTTGATGCTATGCTACATACATAGTCCCTGGTTAAAAGCGCGGTTAAAAATACTCCAAGCAGATAAAGCGCCAGCGCTGCCGTACTGCCAAGACCGACCATGACGCAACCCACTCCCAAAAGTGTGGCCGCCACAAGGAGAATAAAAGTCACCGCCATATCCCTAAGACTGGGACACAGACTCCTTTTAGCGGCAGGGTTTTTCATCTTATAGCTTTTTTCAACAAAGACATCCGGAATGATGTAGATGTCCAGATTCGGAGCGATCTCTGTGAGTCTCTCCGTCAAGGTTGGCTTACTCCAAAAGTGCCTGCGCTTGACACTGCTTCGTCCAACCACCACCTTGGTGGCCCCGGCGGTTCTGGCAAACTCTGCAATCTGATGGGATACATCCTCCCCGTAGACCGTGGTCAGCTCCGCCCCAAGCTTTTGCGCAAGGCGCGTGTTGTTTTCCAGACGCTTTTTGTTCTCCTCACTCATCTTATCTGCGCCGGGCGTCTCAACATAGAGCGCTGTAAAACGCGCCCCAAAAGCGGCTGCCATCCTCGCCGCTGTTCTCACAATCTTTGCGTTAGAGGGTGATGATGATAGTCCCACAAGAATATGATCCGTAACGATCTTTTCACCGGACACCTTTTCATGATCCATGTCTATACCACCTTTTTATTTCCGTTAGCTTATGTCTTTAGCCTTAACGGATAATTAAGCCCGCATACTCTGGCTTTTTTTACGCAGTGTATTGTAGCACAGATTGATTTTAAACGCCACCGCTTTTTTTATATGATGCCAGGTTCAAAAGGTCTGAGCCCACATGAGCCCTCTCATAAGTGGGTGATCAAAAACGGCATAGCCCACCATAAATGAGCTATGCCGTATAAATTTTTATCAGCTTGCCGAAACATCTCCGGAAATAGTTCCGACTGAAATAGTGTAGGTATCTCCGGACACAAGCTCCGGACTACTAAAGATAAATACCTGATATGACAACTCAGGCTCATACTCTAAAACGACATTTCCGTCCGAGTCCGTAACCGTGATAAGGGTTCCCGCACTCTGAGTCCCGACACTTACTGCAATAACGCCCTGCTCTGAGTCGCTAAAGGTCTCTGCCATAGATGAAGCACCTGTTCCGATAAAGGTACCGCCGGTGATCACCGCAGAGACATCATAATCTAAGGTTGATGTATCGCCCTGTGTCGGCCCAACCACCGTGATATATCCGCCGGAGATTTCAATAGTGCCGTTTGCATCCATGCCATCGCCGGAAGCGTTGATATACAGAGTTCCTCCGGATATAACCATGGTGCCGTTCGAGGAGGAGCTGTCCCCCCATCCTCCGCCAAACATTCCGTCGCGTCCGCCAGTGGTGCCGCTTGAATCAGTACCCCCAGCTGCGTTTAGTCCGTCATCCGTCGCCACGATACTTATATCGCCGCCCTCTATGCAAAGGTTAAGCGCCTCGAGTCCTTCATAACTGGTGGTGATGTCGATTGCCCCGTCTGTGATAGTCAGGGTGTCATCCGCATGGAAGCCGTCATCGCCCGTCGCAATCTCAAAGCTGCCTCCGCTAACCGTGATCGACGAATTTGAATGAACAGCGTCATCCGCCGAGTCAATTAAAAAGCTTCCGGCGTATATGTACATGTCTCCGGCCGCTTTTAAGCCCTTCATGCTGGTGCTGCTGTCATCATCAGATGAGGTTGAAGACGAAGATGACGATGATTCGCTTCTTCCGCCGCCTCCCATAAAGCCGCCCCAGGAATCAGAGGATTCCTCTTCGGCATTCTCATATCCTCCGCCTGTCAGAAGCTCAAATACGCCCCCATAAATCTGCATATATGCTCCGGCGCTTATCCCATCACCCTCTGCCTCAATGTCAAAGGTGCCTCCTGAAATGTATACAAATCCCAGCGAGGAATCGTCATCGTTTTCTGCGTGCAGTCCGTCCTTTCCCGCATCAACGCTTATGCTTGTATCTCCGGTAATGCGGATGCTGTCGTTAGCCTGCAGTCCATGTGAGGCTGAGGTGATGATATATGTTCCGCTGGTGATCACTAAATCGTCTTTTCCAACAATTCCGTGCCCCGCGGGCGATGTGACAGTCAAGCTGCCGTACCCGTTTAAGGTAAGATCCTGCTTTGAGTAGATAGCCCCGTCGATATTATTGTCATCAATCGCAGTAAAGGTGCCTCCGTTTGAGAGATAATTTTCACTTCCCTCAGCTAAGGTGATAAAAACCTTATCCGCCTCCAAAATATAGATGGCAGCACTACTCTCGCTGTTTATCGTCACCCCGTCAAGCACCAGCTGGATCTTGGCATCGTCCGGTGCATCAACTATCACCATGCCGTCATCTAACGTACCTGACAGGATATAAGTTGCCTCCGCCGTGATTGTTACAGTGGAGCCATCTATTATCACAGTTTCTGAGGTGGCAGTGGCGCTATCACCGTCTAGCACTATCTGCACAGCATCACTCTCATCATACTCCGTCCTGCTATCACGGTTTGTAAACATCTCTTCATCTGCCTCGGAAGCATCCGCTATAACCGTAACAGAATCTGTATCCGTTGTTGAATCAGTGCTGTCATTGTCACTTGTCTGCGCCTGTGTGGTAGTAGTGGTGCTGCTTTCTTCAAGAGCACAACCGCCAAGTGATGAGCATATGAGCATAGCACTGATTATAATCGCTCCTCTCTTCTTCATAAATATCCCCCTCTAAAGCTCTGCCATGGAGCTCTCCTGTCTGGAAACTGAGATCTCCAGATTTCCATTTCTGCAGCGAATCAGATCTATCATCTCCTTTTCCTTCGTGATATCCCGAAGTACAACATTATATTTAAGGCGGAACATACTTCCCATATTTGTAGTTTTTACATTCACAAGGTCATGGGAGGTGGTGTAGTCCTCAAAAATATCCTCAAAAACCTCTGTGTAATCAAGATCCTCCGGAATAGTGACTGATATAACCTTGTAAGCCTCGTTGTTTTTTTTTGCTCCAAAATCAAGATGGCTGTAGAGAAGAAATATCGCGCACAGTATCAGGGTAAAGAGTATCGCATAACCAAGATATCCCATTCCTGAAATAAGACCAGCTCCCATCGCCAAAAACAGAGCGCAAATCTCCTTTGCACTTCCGGGCGCAGAGCGAAAACGCACTAAGCTGAACGCTCCTGCGACAGCCACACCTGTTCCCACATTTCCGTTTACCATCATGATCACCACACACACCGCAGCCGGCAAAAGCGCAAGGGTCATCACAAAACTCTTGGTGTAATGTGAGTGATACATATAGACAAGCGCCATAATCAGTCCTATGATGATCGAGCATCCTAAACACAATAGAAAGTTTGTCACGCTGATCACCGATGTCAAATCCGTATCAAATAATCCACTAAACAATGATGATGCATTAAGCACAGCCTACTACCTCCTTTTTCTTTCTCGGGTAAATTATTTTTTTATATGCTGTTCCATATTTTGAAAATGATGTCTTATAGATATGCTCCTCAGATAGGACATCAATCATCCAGAGCGGAATTGCGCCCGAGCACTTTATCTCCATGAGCGTTGTGCCCTCTGGAAGAAGCGAAATGCCATATGGCTCAGAATTAAGGGAAAGCTCATTCTCCCTGCATAAGATATTTTCATCAAGCGTCACCCTAAAATCGGACTTGTCTTTTGAGTAATATGCCTCCCTCTCGTATGAGAGATACACCGCCGGATGGATCCCCTTGTAGTACTGCAGGAAATACTCTATCTCTCTGGCAATCTGGCTATCTAAACGTTTCCCCCCATCCAAAAGCCACCTTGTGGCGTCCTTTCTTGGCATTGCGATACGGCGCTTATATACCACCTTTTCGTATTTCTTTTTCAGCTCCACAAAGACAGTGGTCGCCTCATTTGCCTTACAATAGCTGCGGACGCGAAGCTTTTCCTTATACTGCGGTCCCTCTATAGAATGGCGGATCAGGCGATAGTCATCCGTGTCAAAATAGATGTTTCGTATTATCGTGCGTCCATACTTATCAAGCGCCATATATGGCTCCATCGCACTTAAAAGCTTTTGCTTTTGCTCTTTTGAGAGTAGGTATTTCTGTTCATATCTCTTAAAAATAGCTTGATAAGCCATAAAAAACCTCCTGTACATTTGATATAAGTAAATGTACAGGAGAAACCTTGAAATTTGATTGAAAAACCTTTACTTTTTTTTGCGATTTATCGGCAGGGTGACGATAAATGTGACCTTGCCGCCCGAACACTGAACGCGAATACTTCCCTTATGCCCGGTCACGATAGCCTTTGCGATGGCAAGCCCTAACCCATAGTGATGGGAATCACCCGTTCTGACTGAATCTACGCGGTAGAAGCGGTCAAACAAATACTTTCGCTGCTCCGGAGGGATCCGCTCGCCATCGTTTATCACGCAAAGACACGCCTGAGCCTTTTCTTTTTTTAGCTGAATGCACACCTCATTTCCATTTAAACTGTGCTGGATTGCGTTATCCACCAGAATTGTCATAAGCTGCTTTAGCTGCACATCATTTCCATGCACCAGTATGTTCTCAGCAACATCCACCTTAAGCTTTAGCCCGCGCTCATAAGCCATGGTCTCAAACGGGAGAATTTCCCCGTAGACCAGGCGGCTTAAATCAACCGTTCCCATTTGCACACGCACGTTTTCCGTCCTTGCAAGCTCAAGAAGCTGCGCGATAAGCTCTGACATTCTATCATTCTCATAGCGAATATTTGAAAGCCATGGGCTCTCTCCTGTTTCCTGGCTTAAAAGCTCTAAGTTTGTCTGAATAACCGCCACCGGGGTCTTTAGCTCATGACCGGCATCCGAAATAAACTGCCTCTGTCCCTTATATCTCTCCTCTAGAGGAGTGACAATCCAGTTTGCCAAAAACACGGAGAGGAAAAAGAGAAGTACCAAGGCAGCACCTCCAAAAATCATCGTGTAGTAAAACAATGTTCCTGCGCTTTCCATCATCAGGGTGTTATCTAAGAATGCCACCAGCATATATCCGCCCTTATCCTCCACAAGATATAGGAGATTATTCTCCATCCCCTCGCGCTTATCGCTTTCTATAATATCCAGTGCAAGCGCTGTAAGCGCCTCCTCATCCAGGATTTCAAGATTGGCCGTGTCAACATTTAACACCTGATTTGACTTTGAAACGGCAACAGAATAAAAAGTGGAAAGCTCTGCCCGGGGCATGTCAAACGGCCCGGTTTCAGCCGAATTAAACTGTGCATAAAGCTCACCGGATTTTTCCTCTAAAGTATACGACCTTACATACTGCTCTAAAAGCGCCCTGTTCTCATTTGTGAGATCTCTGTAGCTGGCAAGATATATAACGCAAAAGGTTCCCGCAAGCAGCAGTAACAGTATCGCCAAGATCGAGAGTATTATCTTCCATCTGGATCTTTTAAACATTTACATACCTCAGCTCATAGCCAACCCCGCGCACCGCCTTAATCTGCGTCTTGGCGTGGATAAAATTTAACTTCTTTCTGACAAAGGACATATACACCTCTACGTTATTATACTCTGCGTTGCTGTCATATCCCCAGATCTTTACCGCCAACTGCTCCCTTGTAAGAACCTGCCCCTGATTGATGATCAGATATTCCAAAATATGCATTTCCTTCTCACTAAGGCGCACATGCTCCTTGTCACAGGTAAGCATTAAACTGTCCTTTTTTAACGTGATGTCCCCAAACTTTAGCTCACTGCTGTCTAATACAGCGCTCCCTCTGCGGCTTAGGGCTCTTAAGCGCGCGAGAAGCTCCTCCGTCATAAAGGGCTTTGTCAGATAATCATCCGCCCCGCAGTCAAGACCCTTTACCTTATCCTCCAGCTCACTCTTTGCCGTGAGCATTAAAATCGACGTCCTGATACCCTGATTTCTGGCGCTCTTTGCGATCTCATAGCCGTTTTTTCCAGGAAGCATGACATCTAAGATGGCAAGATCATAGATTGCGGTCTCTAATGCTATCAAGCCCTCCTCACCGTCTGAAAAATGATCCACCTCATAGCCCGCATTTTTCAAAACCGCACACAGCGCCTGCGCCATGCGATGCTCATCCTCCACCAAAAGGAGCCTCATTTTCAAACACCTCCTATCAAATCAGGGTAGTCACGCCCTCACTTGCTTTACGTAAGGACATAACTACCCTGTTTTTTATAGACTACTTATACCACTCATCCGTGTCGATGCGGTGTTTGCGCCTTTTTCTTCGCTTCTTTTCCGACATGGTTACATAGGCAAAGCCTGTTGCAAGCAAAATCATCAGCACAACGCACACAATCAAAATCACACGGATAATGCTTCCCTTACTGCCATCGGACAGATTGTCGCTCTGATCATCCACATCCACACCGGGGATTCGCGTATACTCCTCCTCCGTTGTCGCTGTAGCCACCGCGTCATCATCCGCTTCCTCGGCAACACTTGCGAGGAGCTGCTCTATGTCTACGGATTCTCTGGTGGTTTCCTGCTGGCTCTGGGATGGATCATATTCATCCTCAGGCTCTTGTGTAGTGAGATAGTCGCTGTGCACATAATAGTAGGAGCTCATATACTCGATCATACTCCACTCGCCCCAAGTGGCAACCCGTGTAACGGCCTGTCCGTACTGCAGTGAGCCAAGGACGCTTGTCCCAACAGAGCTTGGATATGAGCGCACCTTTAAGGAGTTTGTTTTATAGACGTAAACTGTCTCCTCATTCTCCTCCCAGGTCATGTCCGTATACTCACCGTCAAAATATCCCCTGGCGTATTCTAAAAGCTTTAAGGTGTCGTTGTAAAACTCATCATCCGTGGATCCCATGATAACGATCACCACATCGTGTCCGTTAAACTGCGCCGCAGTACAAAGAGTTCTTCCCGCCTCTGTGGTGCGGCCTGTTTTTCCCGCATACACCTCCGGATAGATGATGGTGCCATTCACAATAGAATGGCTGGAAGAGATCTCCCTGCTTGCAGAGTAATTTGTGGCACTTATCTCATATTCGTAGGTGGTCGCCATCTGAAGAAAGGCCTGATTTTTTATCGCCTCACCAAAGATAAGCGCCATGTCTCTGGCTGTGGTGTAGTGATCCTCACTGTGGAGACCGTGAGCGTTGACAAAGTTGGTATTCACACAGCCAATCTCCTGTGCGCGCTCATTCATAAGCTCTGCAAACGCCTCTGTGCTTCCCGCAACCGTGATTCCAAGCTGTGCGGCGCACTCATTTGCGGAGACTAAAAACATACCGTACAAAGCGTCCTCCACAGTCATCACCTCGCCGACTGACGCCGAAGGCTCAAGAGTGGAGCTGTCGCTTGTCATCTCGCTAAGAGCCGCCTCTGTAAAGGTGATCTCCTCATCCAAATCCTCTATAAGCTCGCAAACCAAAAGCGCTGTCATAATTTTTGTTATGCTGGCAGGGTAATATACCGTATCCTCATTCTTTCCCAAAATCACGGTGCCATCAGTAACATCATAGATAACAAATCCCTCAGCCGCGGTCTCCACGGTGGTCGGGTATGGTAAATCATCTGCAAGAGCTGTTAAGGGCATAGTGCAGATCATTAACACTGTCAAAACCAGGCAGGATATATGTCTGATTGTTTTTTTCATCTTAAATAGTGCTCCTTACTGTTTTGCACGTCCAAGCCGTGCTCACTTTCGCATGACTTTTTGACATCCGTCTCATTATATGACATTTCTTTTTAATAGGCAACCCGTTTTCGCCCAAAAAATAATGTTGGAGTCAAAAGCCCCCCAACATTATTTTACAGTCACAGATTCAGATGCATGGTCGCGTCCGCATACTGCTTCCACATGTTTTTAAAAAAGAATTCATCCTGATATTCCCTACAATAATACTCCACGATCCAAGTAAGACAGAGGTATAGATCATACCAGTAAACCCTCCTCTGCTCCGTGGGGGAAAATGGAACCATTCCGTACCCCCTGTAGAACGCCTCGTTGTGGTTATGCGTCCTAAATCCGGACTCCATCAGAGGATCCGCCCAGAGACATCTCTCCCAGTCAATGATCCCCTGTATCTCGCCATCCTTAATAAAGATGTTCCCATCCCAAAGGTCCCAGTGCACAAGGCAGGGAGTCTTAACCTCGTCAAAACAGCTCCTGTCCTTTTCCAAGTGCTTTACAAAGGTACTCTGGTCATAGTGCAGGTCGATATTATAGTGCCGACAGTCCCCCAATATATCATTAAGCATCGCATAAAAAGCCTCATACCAGCTGGAGCGCTGGCGGGTTTTTCTCCCAAAATACCCAAATTTGGTACCGTGGACACTGTTTATTAGCCGGTTTACTTTTCCTAACTCCTCGTCGATGGTTTTTTGCGTCTCCTTTGTAAGAGACTTTCTCACCTTATGAAGGCTGTCTCCGTCTAGGTATTCCATAAAGAAATACTCGGAGTCAAGGATCGTTTTGGCCGCGTCATAATAATACATGGCAGGAACCGCTACGCTGGTGAAGTTTTTCATCTTCTGGAGCATTGTCACCTCGGTGTACATGATGTTCTTCTCATAACTCATGACACGGACATTGTCCTTAGGCGCCACCTTTAAAACCACATCCTTACCTGACTCAAGCCGAATGTGATAGGTGGCGTTAAAATACCCCTCGTGCATCTCCTCCACCGTCTGCGGCTTACAAAAGAAAGTCTTTTGCACCATCAGATGGATCTTGTCATAGGGAACCTCTTGTTTTGTCAAGCTCTGCATGAGATAACCCCCTAAGACGTCTTAAAACAGCCCCTTCATGGCGGTGGCAACATTTTTTGCCGTAATGCCAAATTTTTCAAAAAGTACGCTCGCCGGAGCGGATGCGCCAAAGCTATGCATCGTCACGTACGCACCGTCAAGACCTATGTATTTGCCCCATCCAAAATCAGATAAGGCCTCGGCAGCCACTCTCCTTCTGACTGACCCCGGAAGCACCGACTCCTTGTACTCATCGCTCTGTGCATCAAACACATCCGTGCACGGCATGGAAACAACTGACACATCAATCCCTTCCGTTAAAAGCGTCTTCTGAGCCTCCACGGAAATTGAAACCTCGGAGCCGCTGGCGATGATGATGCCGTCCGGCGTATCCTTCTTTGAGGGTGAGATCACATATCCGCCCTTTAGTGCCTCCTTAGAGGAGCCCTCCATCTGAGGAAGATTTTGGCGTGTCAGCACCAGCGCGGTGGGCGTGGTTCTTGATGTAACCGCGTAGTACCATGCAGCGGCAGTCTCCGTGGCATCACACGGGCGGAAAACAGAGAAATTTGGCATTGCCCTTAGCATTGCAAGCTGCTCTATGGGCTCGTGGGTGGGGCCATCCTCGCCAACGCCAATGCTGTCATGCGTCAACACATAGGTTAAAGGCACGCCCATGATGGATGAGAGCCTCGCCATGGGCTTTACATAATCCGAGAACACAAAGAAAGTGGAAACAAATGCCCTAAGCCCTCCGTGAAGCATTATGCCGTTTCCAATAGCCGCCATAGCAAGCTCACGAACACCAAAGTGGATGTTTCGTCCCGCATAAGTGTCTTTGCTAAAATCACCGCAGTCATTCATATATGTCTTGGTAGAAGGAGCCAGATCCGCAGCGCCTCCAAAGAGGTTTGGCAGTATCTCCTTTAGCTTTTGCAACTGCTTTCCGGAAAGATTTCTTGTAGCCTCCGGCTTATCATCATAGGCCCAGAAAGCCTCATTATCTATCAGCTTATCAGCAGCTCCCTCATCGTGGTACTGCTCCCAGAGTTTTTTAAGCTCGGGGTAAGCCGCGCAGTAAGCCGCAAACATACTCTGCCACTCCTGCTCCTTTTCCTCACCCTTCTTTGCTAATTTGTCGTAATTTTTATAAACCTCATCCGGCACAACAAAGGCTTCCTTTTCCGGCCAGCCTAAGTTTTCCCTAAGAGCCGCAACGTTATCTGCGCCAAGAGGCTCGCCGTGAGCGCTTGCCTTACCTTGCTTTTCCGGGCAACCGTAGCCGATCTGGGTCTTCACCGTTATAAATGAGGGGCGTGTGTGATCCGCCTTTGCCGCCTCTATAGCCATCGCGATGGCATCAAGGTCATTTCCGTCCTCCACGGTAAGAGTCTGGAAGCCAAACGCCTGCATACGCTTTTCTACATTTTCGGTAAATGCGATGTCGGTGCTTCCCTCGATTGAGATTTTGTTAGAATCGTAGAGCACGATAAGCTTAGAAAGCCCCAGCGTTCCTGCCAGCGAAAATGCCTCTGAAGAAATCCCCTCCATCATGCAGCCGTCGCCGCCAAGCACAAATGTATAGTGATCGACTACCGGGTATCCTTCACGGTTAAACACTGCCGCCAGATGAGCCTCCGCCATAGCCATTCCCACAGCCATTCCCATGCCTGCTCCTAAAGGACCCGTGGTTGCCTCCACGCCGACAGTGTGGCGATACTCCGGATGTCCGGGGGTTAAGGATCCATCCTGTCTAAAGTTCTTTAAATCCTCCACCGTAAGCCCATATCCGAACAGGTGAAGCAGTGAGTAAAGAAGTGTGGAACCATGACCTCCGGAGAGGATAAAGCGATCCCTGTTCTCCCAGTTTGGATCTTTCGGGTTATGCCTCATGTGATTAGCCCAGAGCTCATATGCCATCGCCGCACTTCCTAAGGGAAGCCCTGGATGACCGGAATTTGCCTTCTGCACTGCATCCGCTGACAGCACTCGAATGGCGTTTACTGACAGGGTGTCTATCGTTTTGCTCATAGTCGATCTCCTTTATTTCCTTTTATTTATCCTGGCAAGTCTCCACCTGGCGGATCGCCTTGGTGTCAATCTCCTCCCTGATGGCACTTATAAACTCTGCTAAAGGCTTTGTGCCCTCGTTTCCGGCAAAGCGACTGCTTACAGAAACGCTGCCCTCTGCCTGCTCCTTCTCTCCCACGATCAGCCAATAAGGCAGACGGTCATTTCTAGCCTCACGTATCTTATAGCCGATCTTTTCTGAGCGGTTGTCCACCGTGGCGTCAATCTTGTTCTTCTTAAGCTCTGCGCAAACCTGCTCTGCATACTCCGTAAACTTTTCGGAGATCGGAAGCACCCTTACCTGCTCCGGGCACAGCCATGTGGGGAATTTTCCCGCATAATGCTCTATAAGCCATGCCAGAGTTCTCTCATAGCAGCCGATTGATGTCCTGTGAATGATGTAAGGACGCACCTTCTCACCCTTCTGGTCGATGTAGTACATATCAAACTGCTCTGCAAGCAGAGCGTCCCACTGAATGGTGATCATGGTGTCTTCCTTGCCGTATACATTTTTGGCATTGATATCCACCTTTGGACCGTAAAAGGCTGCCTCGCCCACATCCTCGACAAACGGAATATCAAGCTCCGTCATGACGCGGCGGATATGGCCCTCTGTCTCCTCCCAAACCGCAGCATCCCCAATATACTTTTCGCGGTTATTGGGATCCCACTTTGAGAGATGATATGTCACCTCATCGTTTAAGCCTAATGTTGTAAGACAGTGCTTTGCAAGCGCAAGGCAGTTTTTAAACTCCTCCACCATCTGATCCGGACGCACAATCAAATGTCCCTCCGAGATGGTAAACTGGCGCACTCTGGTAAGACCGTGCATCTCACCGGAATCCTCATTTCTAAAGAGCGTGGAAGTCTCGCCCATGCGGATGGGAAGATCTCTGTAGGAGTGCTGCTCACTCTTATACACATAGTACTGGAACGGGCAGGTCATTGGACGAAGCGCAAAAACCTCTTTATCCTTTTCCTCATCCCCGAGGACAAACATCCCTTCCTGATAGTGATCCCAGTGACCAGAGATCTTATACAGATCTGACTTTGCCATCAAAGGGGTCTTTGTGCGAACATATCCCCACTCATTATCCTCCAGATCCTCGATCCACCTCTGCATCTTCATCACCATCTTTGTTCCCTTAGGTGTAAGAAGCGGCAGACCCTGTCCGATGACATCCACCGTGGTAAAAAGCTTCATCTCCCGTCCAAGACGGTTGTGATCGCGCAGCTTTGCATCCTCAAGCTTTGCCAAATACTCTGCCAGCTCATCCTTAGTGCCAAATGCAGAGCCGTAAATTCTCTGAAGCCTTGCTTTTGAAGAATCTCCTCTCCAGTATGCCATGGATGAGCTTGTGAGCTTAAACGCCTTAATCCCCTTTGTACTCATCAGATGTGGGCCGGCGCACAGATCGACAAAACCTCCCTGATCATAAAAGGAAATCTCGGCCGCCTCCGGTAGCTCCTCTATAAGTTCTACCTTAAACGGCTCGTTCTTCTCCTTCATAAGGGCGATGGCCTCATTCCTTGGAAGCGTAAAGCGGGTGATCTTCTTTCCTTCCTTGATGATCTTTTTCATCTCCGCCTCAATCCTGTCCAAATCCTCTCTGGAGAAGGGGCAAGCCTCAAAGTCATAATAAAAGCCCTCGTCGATGGCAGGCCCGATTGTAACCTTCGCATCCGGAAATAAGCGCTTTACTGCCTCCGCCATAACATGGGATGCGGTGTGACGAAGCACGCGAAGTCCCTCCGGATCCTTTGCGGTTAAGATATTAAGACTGCAGTCTCTATCTATCACAGTCCGCAAGTCCTTCACTTCACCGTCAACCTCTCCGGCACATGCAGCTCTTGCCAGCCCTTCACTGATGTCCGTGGCGATCTCGATAATACTCTTTGCCTCATCATACTCCTTTACGGAGCCGTCTTTTAAAATGATCTTCATGCTTTTCCTTTCTCTTATAAGACTACTGTAAGCTCTATATCAGGCACATAACGCACAAATCAAACCGTAATTTCCTGGCGCGCCTCCTGCTCAAACTCCTGAATCTGTTCGGAAGTAGTTTTCGGAAGCGACTCCACACTGTTAAGCCCAAAGCGGCGTAGGAACTCCTCCGTGGTGGCAAATAATATCGGTCTTCCAGGGGCGTCAAGCCTGCCAACCTCCTCAACCAAACCGTATTCTACCAGCTTGTTTACCGCAAAATCACTTTTTACTCCGCGGATACGCTCTACATCCCCCTTTGTCACCGGCTGCTTATAGGCGATAATGCTTAAGGTCTCCAGTGCAGTCTGCGTAAGCTGCGGCTTTTTAGGCTGAGCCGCAATGCGGATAAGCTGGGGATAATATTCCTTTTTTGTGCAAAGCTGTACGTGATCCTCAAAAATCTGTATAAAGATACCCCTTCTCTGCTCCTTATAAGAATCCGAAAGCCACTTGAGAAGTATCACAATATTTTCTTTGTCCATCCCTAAAGCGGCCGCGATTTTATCTATCTTTACGGACTTACCCATGGCAAATAAAATCGCCTCTATGGCTCCCATCGCTTCATCATCCGAAAGCTCGGCAAAAAGCTCCTCCTGTTTATAGCCCTCCACCATGATATCCTCTTTCATCTCATCACTCATACTGCTCCAGTTCCTCCCTGCTGATGGCAGTCTCGGCCCCCTCGTTCCAATCCATAATTATGTCCCCGAAGGTCTCCTCCTGGCTTGCGCTTATCGCTCCGACCTTCATCAGCTCCAAAATAGCCAAAAAAGTCACCACAAGTCCGTGACGGCTTTCTTCCCTCACGAGGAGCTTTTTAAAGGAAAAGTGCTTCTCCTTTTTTGCATAATCACATACATGCGTCAGCTTGTCGGCAAGCTTTACAGGCTCATGCCGTATATTTCCAAAGCGGCTCCTTATTGGATCAAGCTTATCCACCTGTCTGTGCATGAGCATGGAAAAGATCTGCTGCATTTTTTGTAGCGTCAGATCTGCCAAAAGCTCATCCATATCCACCTCGGGTTCGTATTTTTCCACCTCTTTTGGAAGGGTGGGATCTTTATAGAAATATTTTTGCGCATCATCCTGACCCGCCACCAAGCCGCTCGCCAGCATCTTGTACGTCTTGTACTCGACAAGCCTTGCCACCAGCTCCTCTCTTGGGTCAATCTCCTCCCCATTCTCATCCTCTTCTGGCGGAAGGAGCATCTTAGTCTTGATGTCGATGAGCGTCGCCGCCATCACCATAAACTCGCTGACAAGATTTAAATCCTCTTTGTCCATGTGGCTTACATAGTCAAGATATTGCTCTGTGATCAGCACGATGGGGATATCATAAATGCTGACCTTATTTTTTTCAATCAGGTGTAAAAGCAGGTCTAAAGGCCCCTCAAACACCTCAAGCTTTACCGATAACTTCATAGATCATCATTCCATTCCTCCGGAAAAAGATCTATAACAACCAGTTCCGGCTTGTTAAATAAACGAAAATTTATTGAATGGGTGCCAAGTCCGGCGCTGACCGCACACTTCCCCACTCCATTTTTTTCTTCATACCATCCCTTTGCATATCTTGGAAAAAGAGATGGCTGCGGGGATATGAGCGGCCCGATAATGGGAAGCACCACCGTGCCCCCGTGAAAATGCCCCGACAGCACAAAATCCGCTCCTCCCTGCCAGTAGCTCTCCATATACTGAGGGGTGTGCGCCATCACAATGTTAAAGCGCTCCTTATTTTCGAAGATACCATTTTTAAGATGCCGCTTTAGATAAGAAGCTCTCATCCTTTTTCTTATAGGAAATCTTTTGTAATACTTTTTAGTTATGCATAAGCCCCAGAGATTAACTCCCTCTCCTAAGCTTACACCCTTATCCGCAAGGTATTCCACTTTATACTTCTTAAGAAGCTTGCTAAACTCCCACCACCAGCCGGGGTAACGCCCAGCCTCTATCTTCATTCTCTGCTCATGGTTTCCTTCTGCATAATAAACAGGAAAACGCCCAGAAAGACCTTTTAGTACGCTCTCAAGCGCAAAAAAATCCATCTTTTGATATGGCTTTACCACCATCATATCTCCGCCGATGAGCACCACATCCGGTTTTGCGTCTATGATTCTTTTAAGGAGCTTTTCATTATCTTTTCCAAAGGTATTCCCATGAAGATCTGTCAAAAAAGCTATTCTAAGGGGCTTTTTTATGCGCGAATCCCTAAGGCTATAGTATTTTACGGTCAAATCTTTTTTTTCATATGCTGAGCGCATAAGCGCTGCCGCAACTAAAGCTCCCGTTAAGGGCAACAACCATTTATTGATCTTTCTTGCGCTCAACTAAAGCTCCTTTCATAGACTCCTAAGGCTTTTCATAAGTCGCTGTCAAAAACCGTGGGACGGATAAACTCCAAACTCATATCCCGCCTCGCGAACTCCATCGATCAAATCCGCAAGAATATTGGTGTTAGTAGATGATACTCCGTGCAGCAGGAATATCTCGCCGGGATGGAGGCTGTCTAGACAGTCCTGAAGGGCAGTCTCCTCATCTGGCTGATCATCCACTATCCAGTCCCTATGGGCATAACTCCAAAAAACTGCGTGATAGCCCATGGAATTTATAAGCGCTAAGGACTGCTCACTAAAGATACCTGCGGGGTAACGGAAAAGCGTCATCTCATAGCCAAACTCTTCTAATACATAGTCATGAACCCAGGAGATATCCTCATACTCCTCCTCAAGCCCCAGTGAGGGCATACCAGCTGAGGGGTGTGAGCTTGAGTGATTTCCCAGCTGATGTCCCTCGTCTATGATTCTCTGCACCAGGTCGGGATTTTCCGTGACAAACTGCTTCGTCACAAAGAACACCGCTTTTACATCCTTCTCTTTTAAGATGTCCAAGATCGTCGGCGTATATCCCGCCTCATAGCCCTCGTCAATGGTAAGGTAAACTAGATTTTCCGTGCTTGGGCCGATAAAATCAACACCGTAATCTCCGTATAAACTCTCGTAATATAAAACGCCGGTGGGGCGGTTTTGCTCATCAACGCTTGTGCCATAGCCGTAAGGAATGGTTTCATTTGAGATGGCTGCCAGCTCGTCCATGCTTTTAGATTCTAACTCGCATGCCTCATCCTGGGCATCATCTGATTCTTCTGTGGTTTCCGCCTCATCAGCTGGCATGGTGATAACCACATCATCCTCCACCACCAAAAGGTAGTCACTTGCCGCATAGCATACAGTGCCATCATAGATAACCTGGCTCCACGTACCGTCATCGCTTATGCTTATACGCTCTATTTGCTCCTGTGCGATCAAAAGCCCATAGCTTTCATACTCCGTTCCCGGGCCGCTTCGCAAATTTATATTTACCTTTGCCTCCACAATCTGGTTGACTCTAATGTAGCCGTCAGCGATCGCATAAGTCTGCTCTGTCGCCTCTTCCGTCTCATCTTCCACGGACACGGTGGCTGTGACCTCCTCAGTTGTTAGGCCCTCAGCTTCCTCCTCATCATCCTCTTCTTCTACATCATTTGCGGAGGTGCTTACCGTTTCTGAAAGCGTGGGCGCTGTATCCGGCAAAATATGTGAGCATGCCGTTATAAAAAGCGCTGCCAAGAGTATAGCCAAGAACAAATTTATACCCTGACGCTTTTGTCTGTTTGTAGTCATCTTAAAATACTTCCTCTCTCTTAAAAGTCCACTGCATTATACACTACAGGCAAAAAATAGTCAATCAATGCCGGGCTTTATTCACTCTTACTACTGCTGATTTTTCTTATTCATCGCCCGCTTTCTTAAGGTGGAATCCAGTATCTTCTTTCTTATTCGAAGGTTCTTTGGCGTCACCTCCAAAAGCTCGTCATCGTCTATAAACTCCATGCACTGCTCAAGGCTCATATTTATTGGCGGAACCAGTCGCAGAGCGTCGTCAGCGGAGGAGGATCTGGTGTTTGTCAGATGCTTTGCCTTGCATACATTTACCTCGATATCCTCGCTTCGTCCCGTCTGACCTACTATCATTCCCGCATAGACCTGTTCGCCGGGCCCAATAAAGAGGTTTCCCCTCTCCTGTGCATTATAAAGACCATATGTAAGACTCTCACCGGACTCATAGGCGATTAAGGAGCCTGACTTTCTAAACTGGATCGGCCCCCGGTATGGCTCATAGCCATCAAAGATGGTGTTCATGATGCCATTACCCTTGGTGTCCGTCATAAATTCTCCCCGATAGCCGATAAGTCCTCTTGAGGGAATTCGAAACTCAAGCCTTGTATAGCCTCCAGAGGCGCTTCCCATGCCAGAAAGCTCACCCTTTCTATTGGAAAGCTTTTGGATCACGCTTCCGGAAAACTCATCCGGAACATCCACATATACTAACTCCATGGGCTCAAGAACTCTGCCGCGCTCATCAAGCTTAGTTAAAACTTCCGCTCTGCTTACCGCAAATTCATAGCCCTCGCGCCTCATATTCTCGACAAGGACGGATAAGTGAAGCTCTCCTCTTCCGGACACCTTGAATGCGTCCGTGTTTTCCGTCTCCTCCACACGAAGGGAGACATCTGTGTTAAGCTCCCTAAAAAGGCGGTCTCTAAGATGCCTTGATGTGACATACTTTCCTTCCTTGCCGGCGAGAGGACTGTCATTTACCATAAAGTGCATGGCGATGGTTGGCTCGGAAATCTTCTGGAACGGGATTGGCTCCGGGTTTTGCACATCGCAGATGGTATCTCCGATGTGCAGATCGCTTATACCGGAAATTGCCACAATCGAGCCAAAGCCCGCCTCCATAACCTCCACCTTATTAAGCCCGTTGTACTCATAGAGCCTTCCGATCTTTACTTTCATTTTCTTGTCCAGATCATGGGCGTTTACCACAATCAAATCCTGATTTGTGCGTATCACACCGTCCTCCACCTTGCCAACGCCTATACGCCCAACATACTCATTATAGTCGATGGTGCTTATGAGCATTCTGGCGGGGGCGTCCATATCACCTTCCGGTGCTGGAATGCTCTTAACGATGGTCTCAAACAGGGGCTCCATGTCCTTTTTCTCATCCGCAAGGTCGCTTAGCGCAAATCCCTCCTTTGCGGAGGCAAAGATAAACGGGCAATCTAACTGCTTATCATTAGCATCTAAGTCCATCAAAAGCTCAAGCACCTCATCCACAACCTCCTCGGGTCTTGCCCCGGGGCGGTCTATCTTGTTGATGCATACGACCACGGACAGATCTAACTCAAGCGCTTTTTTTAGCACAAATTTTGTCTGCGGCATCGGCCCCTCAAAGGCGTCAACAACCAGCACAACGCCGTCCACCATCTTTAACACGCGCTCCACCTCGCCGCCAAAATCGGCATGTCCTGGGGTGTCCACAATATTTATCTTTATATCCTTATAATATACGGCAGTGTTCTTAGAAAGAATAGTTATTCCTCTCTCCCGCTCGATGTCATTAGAGTCCATCACACGCTCCGCCACCTCCTGGTTTTCCCTAAAAACTCCGCTCTGCTTTAAGAGCTCATCCACCAGAGTGGTCTTTCCATGATCCACATGCGCAATGATGGCTATATTTCTTATCTCTTCTCTCTTCATCCTATACTTCCTCTTATCTAAAATCTGTACTCCAAAGAAGACGCGTCTGTAAATGTCCCCTTCTCGCCCGTCTAATTCTAGCACATATCCGGCTTATTGCAAGCATTTTTTCTTGCCAAAACCTTTAGCACAAAGGCTTAAGAGTCCCTCTTATCTCGCGGAAACTGCAATATTAAATTCATATTTTATTAACATATATGGGTTACAATAAGTGCGATTTAGTAGCGATTATTCTATCCTGCCATCGGCAGAGAAAGTGTGGACTATGAATTATAACCGTAAAGGCGTTTTAGATAAGATTAAGGCTTTGGCCCCACGAAGAGGGCGGCTTTATAGAAAGCTTCTGGTAAATACGCTTGTGCTCCTCATCATAGCTGTGTTTTTGACAAGCGCATTTGCTGGCTCCTTTATCCTTGGCGCTTTTGACTCGCTTATGGATAACTCCCGTGAAATCAGCTATGAGGACATCTCCTCTGACAGCTACTACACTGTCCTCTATGACAGCGAGAACAATGTAATGGCAAAGCTGGTGATGGAGGGCTCAAACAGAGAGGAAGTCACCCTTTCAGAGATACCCGATAATCTGATCAATGCATTTGTCGCCATTGAGGATGAGCGTTTCTGGACACATAACGGCATTGACCTTAAAGGTATTGTCCGCGCCGCCATAGTGGGAATCACAACCCTAAATTTCAGTCAGGGGGCCAGCACCATCACCCAGCAGCTGATCAAAAACAGCATTTTTGACGGCGGTGCAGAGACAAGCTTTGGCGCACGCTTAGAGCGAAAGCTTCAGGAGCAGGCGCTTGCCATCAGCCTAGAGGAGCAGCTCTCAAAGAGCGTGATACTTGAAAATTATCTAAACAGCATAAATCTTGGTAGCAATTGCCTTGGAGTTCAGGCGGCGGCAAACAGGTATTTTAATAAAGATGTAAGCGACCTGACCCTCTCAGAATGCGCGGTCATCGCCGCCATCACCCAAAACCCCAGCTCTCTAAACCCCATCCGCTATCCCGAAAACAACCAGAAGCGTCAGCAGCTGGTGCTACAGAAGATGCTTGAGCTTGGCTATATCACCCAGGAGGAGTACGATGAGGCAATAGCGGACGATGTCTATTCAAGAATTCAGATCACCTCAAGCATCAGCTCCTCAAGCGATGTCTACAGCTATTTTACTGACGCGGTGATTGAGCAGGTAATAGAGGATCTTCAAACCGAGTTAGGCTACACTCAGACGCAGGCCTATAACCTGCTCTACAGCGGCGGCCTCACCATCTACACCACTATGGATCCGGATATTCAGCAGATAGTTGACGAGGAGATAAATGACCTTGACAACTACCCTTACGAATACTACACCATCAGCTATCGCTTAAAAGTCACGCATGAGGATGGAACGTCCGAGAGCTTTTCGGAAACCTCCGTTCAGACCTTTATACAGGAGGTTTGCGGTATAACGGACTTTGACCTTATGTTTAACTCAGAGGAGGAGATCGACGAATATATTGAGCTTTTTAAGGAATACTACCTTACAGATACGGATACAATAGAAAGCGAGGATCTTGCTGTGACGCTCCAGCCACAGGTCTCCATGGTGGTAATCGACCAGTCCACCGGATATGTTAAGGCCATCAGCGGCGGCAGAGGAGAAAAGACAACAAACCTGGCGCTAAACCGCGCGACACAAAGTACCCGTCAGCCGGGCTCCACATTTAAGGTTTTAAGCGTCTTCGCGCCGGCCCTAGACACCTGCGGGGCAACCCTCGCCTCCGTATACTATGACTCCCCCGTTAGCGCGGACGGCCAGAACTTCTCCAACTGGTGGGGCGATGAATATCTGGGGTACGTAAATCTCAGGGACGCCACCGCCTACTCCATGAATTTGGTATCCCTGCACTGTCTACTTGAGACTGTGACGGTGGATCTTGCCTATGAGTATGTGGAAAAATTCGGTATCACGACACTGGTTGACAGCGAGAAGGGCTCTGATGGCAGCATCTACACTGACCGTGTGGCATCCTTAGCTCTTGGCGGCATAACAAAGGGTGTCACAAATCTTGAGCTGACCGCGGCATACGCCGCCATCGCAAACGACGGCGTCTACAACAAGCCAGTCTTTTACACCAAGATTTTAAGCCATGACGGAACGGTTTTACTGGAAAACACGACAGAATCCACGCGGGTCATCAAATCCACAACCGCTTCCCTTCTGACCTCCGCCATGGAATCCACCTTCGGAAGAAACCTGACATCGGACTATACGGATATCAACCCAAACATCAATCCTACCGGTACAAATCATGATTTTTCCACCATGACTCTGGCGGGAAAATCCGGTTCCACCACTGACAACAATGACGTGTGGTTTGTCGGATACTCGCCCTACTACACTTGCGGTATCTGGTCAGGATACGACCAGGGAAAAACCCTCACCACTGGCCAGGAATATCACAAGGATATATGGGAACGGGTGATGGAGCGCATCCATGAGGATCTGGAGGATATCGGCTGGGCGGTAAATGATGATATCGTCTCCGCCACGATTTGCAGTAAGAGCGGTCTTTTGGCGGTTGACGGCGTCTGCGACCTTGCCGAGGACAACGGCACCGTATACACGGAATACTTTGCCAGCGGAACAGAACCGACAGATTACTGCGATGTGCATACAAAGGTATCCGTCTGCACCGTCTCAAATCGACTTGCCGGAGATTCCTGTCCCAAAAGCGCAGTGGAGGAAAAGGTGTATCTGGTGCTGGATCAGAGCCTGCTTGATACGGACTACGAGACGGATGACCAGCTCTACGCTCTCCCAGAGTCCCTGCTGTACGGCTATACCTGCACCACCCACTCAAGCACCACTGAAACCACATCGGAAACAACCTCCGGCTCAGAAGCGTCGTCTCAGAGTTCCTCTTCTACAAACAAGAGTGATGAGGATGACGAGGATGAAAGCAGCTCTTCCACTAAGACTGATAATGACAACGAGGATTTGACAGAGTCGGATGAATAAATGCGAAAATAAGGCAGCCCGGTATTTTAGGCTGTCTTATTTTTTTACAAAAAAAGACAGCCCCGGCGCATGCTTAAGGACTGTCTTTAAATTATCTAACCTTTTTTATCTTATTTCTTTAAAAAGCTCGGAATGCGAACTGTCTGCTGCTCAGTCTTTCTTGTGTGAGTGGGAGGCGTGTAGCTTGGCGCCTTATATGTGTGGCGAGAGGAAGCCTCTCCCATCTCCGATGATGTGTCTGCTGCCAGAGGATCTGCCCCAGACTTCTCCTCATAAGACGGTGCCGTCTCAAAACCTGTGTCCGCTCCGGTGACTGAACTGTGAAGGGCTCCGTAAGATGCGCGGGCACTGCTCTTTGGCTTATATTCAACAGCGCTGTCCGCATTATTATTCATAACGCCTGTGGCAATCAGAGTGATGCGCACTGTATCCTGGAAGTTCTCATCATAGGCTGTTCCAAAGATAATATTTGCGTCCTCTCCCGCCAGCTCCTGTATGGCGCTGATAGATTCGTAAATCTCCGGAAGGCTCACATCACATCCAGTGATATTTACCAGCACATGTGAAGCCCCCTCAATGGTTGTCTCAAGAAGCGGACTTGAAAGAGCGCCCTTCATGGCATCAATAGCCTTATCATCACCCTTTGCCTCGCCGATACCGATATGTGCGATGCCCTTGTCCTTCATAACCGTCTGCACATCCGCAAAATCAAGGTTAATAAGACCGGGGTTGTTGATCAAATCTGTGATTCCCTGTACGCCCTGCTGAAGAACCTCATCAGCCTTCTTAAAAGCGTCCATAACGGAGGTTCTCCTGTCAGAAATCTGCAATAAGCGGTCGTTTGGAATGACGATTAATGTGTCCACGGAGGCCTTTAACCTCTCCACGCCGGAGGCAGCATTGTTCATGCGCACCTTTCCCTCAAAAGAAAAAGGCTTGGTTACCACACCGACTGTCAGAATACCCATCTTTTTTGCGATGGCAGCCACAATAGGAGCCGCCCCTGTACCGGTGCCGCCTCCCATACCGCAGGTGATGAAAACCATATCCGCATCCTTAAGCATCTCAGCGAGCTCTTCCTGACTCTCCTCTGCCGCCTTCTGCCCAATCTCAGGCTTTGCGCCAGCGCCAAGACCCTTTGTAAGCTTCTCTCCGATCTGGATGGCCTTGGGAGCCTTGCAAAGCTGTAATGCCTGCTTATCTGTATTGACGCCGATAAACTCAACGCCAACTATATTCTCTTCAATCATGCGATTTACTGCGTTGTTGCCGGCTCCTCCCACACCTACAACAATAATTTTCGCCGCGCCTTCATTCTCATTAATCTTGATTTCTAACAAGGGATTTTCCTCCTTCACCGATTCTACCCAATATATATATATATATATATATCTTATTCCCTTTTTCTTACCCCCATAAATCACAGTTAATACTATATGTGATTTCTCCGAAATAATCAACCTAAAAATCAAAAAAATTTTGGTTTTTTCGGGGTACCTTATCCGCTAGTCGTTCGCACTCGCATCCCTCTTAAAAAAGTATTCCACGACATCATTTACAGTGGAATAACTGTCAAGATAAAGGGTTCCCTGCTCTCCCGAAAGATTTGGCAAAATATCAAACAGCGTGTTAAGCTTGGTCTCAAGCTGCGTTCCCTGTCCGAGATAGACGCTGATATCCCCCACATAGAGCGTGATATTTAAATCTCTGTCAATGTAGACGCTCTCAACCTCAATCTCTTCCTGGTTTATAAGCTTGCTTAAGGTGAGGAGCTTATCAAAGATAGTGGGATCCTCTACCTGTAGCTGACCATTTAGCACATAGTAACTAAAGCTGATCCCTTCAATATACAACAGCTCATCAATCTCCTGTGTGGATGTTTCCACGATATACCCTTCAGAATCAAAATATAGGTAATTTCCCATATAGGAAATATATCCCACCATGCTCTTTTCATAGACCTGAATTTCTACGGAGTTAGGCCCCGTGAGGGTTATATCATAGCTCTTTATAAAGGGAATATCCTCCCGTTCTCCAAAACTATAGTTTAAGATACAGTAAAGCGTCCTGTAATACTTCTCCTCAGGAAATATGATGGCAATCAGCTCCTCATCCGAATAATAGCTGTTTCCGGTAACGGTAATCTCTGTAAGCTTCACCTCACAGGCAAGATACACCCCTCCGGCCACAATCATTATCAAAGCAGCTAGAAGCGGGAAGATTACTCTTAGAAGTCTTTTTTTCTTCATTAACCGCCTCCATGCTGCCTTTATTTCCTTGCCATTTAGGTCCCCAAGGTTATGACTATTTGCGTGTCGTCACATTATATCACTTTTCTAAAAAAAATACAACTATGTGAAAAATTTTTTCAGGTACTTTCGCTCACTTTTCCAATCTAAAAGTGCGGGCCAAAAAATCCCTACCGCCCGCACTTTTAGTAAATTAAGGGATGAGCTTTTACTCATCCACTATCTGATTTGAGACGCTTAGGACAATGCCCATCTCTGTAAACAGGCACAAAAGCGCCGAACCGCCGTAGCTTATAAACGGCAAAATGACACCGGTGTTTGGCATGGTATTAGTCACAACCGCGATGTTCATCACCACCTGTAAGCCTATGTGAACCATCACCCCGGATACGAGTAAAGACCCGCTCATATCGGGTGCTCTGTTCGCAATATGCATCAGTCTGCCAAGCAAAAACACGTACAGAACCATCAAAAGAAAGGCACCAAAAAGTCCCAGCTCCTCGCAGACTATCGAAAATATCATATCATTTTGCGCTTCCGGCAAAAATCCAAGCTTTTGTATGCTGCTCCCTAGCCCCTTTCCAAAAAGTCCTCCGGAGCCAATGGCATAAAGCCCCTGTAAAATCTGATAGGCGGTATCGTCGCTGCTTGCCTCCGGATTTAGCCATGCCTCCACTCTAGCCACCTGATAATCCTGTAGGAGTTCCTGCAAAATACCGCTGTTCCAAGATACAACCAAAAGCGCCACCAGCCCGATAATAAGGATCTGAAAGGCATATTTATAGCGGCTTGATATGTAAGTCATAAAAAACCCGATTCCGGCTATGATAAGACCCGTGCTTAGGTTTTCCAAAATGACAGGCAGAGTAAATGCCAGTGTAATGACGGCTGCCCCACAAGCGTAAGAAAACTCCTGCCCTATACTGGTTTGTTTCTTACTCTTAAACTGCAGTGTGAGATACCTGGCAAGTACCATAATTAAGGCAGGCTTAGCAAACTCGGAAGGCTGAATACTGTTTCCAGCCACGCTAAGCCACCTTGTCGCGCCATTAGAGCTACTTCCAATGACAAGTACCGCAAGCGAGGCACCAAGGACCAGCACTCCTATCGCCGGGGCACACTTTAGCATAAAGTGGTAATCCACCTTGGAGATGGCAAACATAAAGACTATAGACATTAGAGCTATCTTTCCCTGACGTTTAAGTGAATACAGTGCGTCAGAGTATTCTAAGGCGTCAGAGTATGCGGTGGTGGAATAAACCATAACCAGGCCAAATGCCATGAGAAACATCACCACAAAGATCAGCGTATAATCATAGTATTCATGTAAACCGCCATAAAACACCGTGTTAAGCGCTCTCTTGGCCTTTTTTGCTAACCTCATGCCCTATCCCTCTCCAAAAAGTCCTGGACGATTTTCTTAAAAGCCCGCCCTCTCTGCTCGTAATTTTCAAACATCCCCCAGCTGGCACAGGCCGGAGACAATAAAACGGCTTCCTTAGGCTTTGCAAGTAAAAAAGCCCGCTCCATCGCATCCTCAAAGCTGTCCATCAGCTCATAATCACAAAATCCAATCTTATCACAGGTCTTAGCAATCTTTTCCCTGGTCGCGCCGATAAGCAGTAGCTTTTTTACCTTTCCGTCAAAAGCCTTTATCCACTCATCATATGTAGAATCCTTATCGTATCCTCCCCCGATGAGTATCGTGGGAGCTATCATAGCCTTAATACCCTGAATGGCAGCGTCAGGATTAGTTGCCTTTGAGTCGTTGTAATATTTTACGCCCCTCACCGTGTCCACATATTCTATCCTATGCTCCACAGCCTTAAAGCGCCTCACCGCCTCAAGTATGACGGTAAGCGGTATTCCCATTGAGAGGCTTACGCCGATGGCAGCCATGACATTTTCATAGTTGTGGACCCCTAAGAGGTTCATCTCATCGACATCCATCAGCTTTTTATGGGTGTTTTCTTTTGCGAGGTAGATACTCCCCTCTTTATAATACAGCCCCTCATCAAGCACCTGCTCACTGGAAAAAAACAGCACCTGGCATTTCTTCTTATTCTTAAGTTCTTTGCCAAAATCACGCAGCACCAGATCCCTGTGGTTTAACACGCACACATCCTCCATGGTTTGGCGCTTTGTGATATTCTTCTTCATCTTAATGTAGCACTCCATGGTCTTATGCCTGTTTAGATGATCCGGAGTGATATTTAGTATGGCTGAAACTTTTGGATGAAAGTCCTTCGTGGTCTCTAGCATAAAGCTGCTGATCTCCGCGGCAATAAGACTGTCCTCATCCGTCTTTAACGCTTCATCCGAAAAAGGAAGTCCGATATTTCCCACCACGAAGGTGTTTTTAGTATATGCCTTAAAAATCTCCCCCACCAAAGCGGTGGTTGTCGTTTTTCCATTGGTTCCCGTGATAGCGGAAAGCTTGCCCTTTGAGAAGCGGTACGCCAACTCCACCTCTCCGATTATTTCGATTTTGCCATCAAGAAATTCTTTTGAAAATGCATCAAGCGAAACTCCCGGGCTCATGACACACACATCGATTCCATTAAAATCATCCGGAGTGGGAAGTGAGCCATCTCCTATCTTAATGCTTAGCAGGTGCCCCTCAGCTTTCAGCTCATCATGGCCCTCAAACACCTTTTTTTCCATGCGCTCTCTTTGCTCTATGGCCTCATCCTCGCTTTTGCATGGCTTTGGCTCAAACAACAGCACAGGATATTCCAGTTTAAGTAGGAGCCTCACCGCACTGATCCCGCTGACTCCGCTTCCCACAACCATATAATTTGTCATTTTTTCCTCCTAAAGTCGCCTACAGCGCAAGATAGCCCAGAATGCACAAAACAGCTGTCACAATGGTAAACACACCGACAACCTGTGTCTCAGACCAGCCCCCAAGCTCAAAGTGATGATGGATGGGCGCCATGCGAAAAACTCTTTTCCCATGGGTGGCTTTAAAATATGCCACCTGAATGATAACAGATAGCATCTCCACCAGATAAACCAGTCCCACTATCAAAATAAAAAGAGGCAGCTTCATGTAAAGAGCAACAGCTCCCACAAAGCCCCCCAACGCCAGAGAGCCGGTGTCCCCCATAAAGACCTTTGCGGGATGTACATTAAAAAGCAAAAATCCCATCAGCGCGCCCACAACTGCCCCCATTATGGGTGTAAGGCTGTAGCCGCCCGTTAGGGATACCACACCAAAAAACGCCGCCACTAAGATGGTTACGCTACTGCAAAGTCCGTCCACTCCATCGGTAAAATTTACACCATTGTCCGTGCCCAGCATTACAATATAGAAGAAAGGAATATAAAGCCACCCAAGGTCAATGGTTTTTCCTCCGGTAAACGGCACCACTATATCCGTCCCAATCTGCCCGACCTTTAAGATATATACAAGAAACACCGTGGCGATGACAAATTGCCCAAACATCTTCATGGCGGGGGACAAGCCGTCAGTGTTTTTCTTTACCACTTTTAAATAGTCATCTAGGAAACCTATGATGGCAAAACCAACCATGACAAAGAGCACCGGCAATACTCCGGCGTTTTCCCTCATAAAAAACAGTGCTGTAATGGTCGCCGCAAGCACAAAAGCGATACCTCCCATCGTGGGGGTTCCGGCCTTTTTTAAATGCTCCTTTGGGCCGTCGCTTCGCTCCTGCTGTCCAAACTTCAGTCTTTTAAGATGCGGAATCAGCACCGGACAAAACACCGCGCTAAGTCCAAACGAAATCAATACCGCAAACAATGATTCTCTCACGTCTATTACCCCTTTCTTCAGGAAATTCCGCTTTTTAGTTCTGTAAACCTCCCGAATGCGGTAATTATATCACAAATGCAAGGGATTATCCATCCCCTGCATCATCTTGCGTCGTTTCAGTCTCTTCGGTTGTCTCAGTTTCCTCGTAAACTTCCTGCGTTGTCTCTGTTTCTTCAGAAATTTGTGAGGTTTCTTCTATGGCCTCTGTGGTTTCTGATGTCTCTTCAGTCTCACCCTCATCCGAAAGAGTTTCTACGATACTTCCCTCATAGGAATCATCGATCGCCGCGGTGCTCTCCTCTGTTACAAGGTAATCATAATCCTCCAGGTTTGACTGGATATTATAGTAAGGCAAAAGCTTTTCCCAGATTGCCTTGGAGATATCCTGCGCGGGCTTGCTGGAATTGTAATACTCCTCGTCGCTTGTGCGGTCCACAACCACATATATCATAATCTCAGGATCATCAATAGGTGCGGCGGAGATAAAGGATAAAACCCACTCATCGTCAAGACGCTCTCCGTCCTCCACCATCTCGGCTGTACCGGTTTTTCCGCCGATATCATAGCCGGCGATCTGTGCATAAGTCGCAGTACCCTCCTCCACAACTGTAAGAAGAGCTTCCTTAAGATACTCGCTGGTAAGCGAGCTGATGGTTCTAAACTGAGCGGTGGTGTCAATAGTCTCGATCGTCACCCCGTCAGCAGTCTGAATCTCTTTTACAACGTGGGGAGTGTAATAATATCCGCCGTTAAAAATGGATGCCATGGCTGCCGCCATCTGAACCATCGTTACGTTAAAGCCCTGTCCAAAAGAAGCACATGCCAGCGTTACATCCGGCTGAGTGGTAAAATCAGAGTACACAAGCGTAGCACAGTCAACCTCTCCGGGCAAATCTATTCCCGTCTTTTGACCAAAGCCGAATAAATTAAAATATGTTGTAAATGTCTCCTTTCCCACAAGGCTTGCAATCTCCATCAGGGAAACATTACAGGAGTTTGCAAGAGATTCAAAGATGCTTATGGTTCCGCAGCCGTCCGTATTATGGCAATGAATGGTCCAGTCGTTTACAATGGAATACCCGCCGCAGTAAAAAATCTCACTGCCGGTCAAAATCCCCTCCTCAAGCGCCATGGCGATTGTAAGAGGTTTAAATACGGAGCCTGGCTCATACGAGGAGCTGATACAGTAATTCTGATAGATCTCGTTTAGTACCGCGGACTGTTCTTCCGAGGATAGGGCATTCCACTCGCTCTCTGTATACCCGTCCGGCATGGCGGTCGGATCATTTAGATTATACGATGTGCCGGTCGCCATCGCAAGTATCTCCCCATTGTTCGGGTTCATCACAATGGCTGCAAGATTTTCCGTCTCATACTGCTCACTGTATTCCTGAAGAACCTCCTCCACAATGGCCTGTATCTCTACGTCAATGGTGGACACGACGGTATAGCCCTGCTCCGCCTCCACGGTCTCTGTTATTTTGTTATAATCGCTGTTGATATAGCCGTAGGTCACCCCCGCAGTACCGGTAAGCTCAGTGTCATAGCTCTTTTCGATTCCTGTGGAGGCATCGGTATAGTTTTCTGAATAGTGTCCGATAACCAGACACGCTAGGGAATCGTAAGGGTAGACTCTGTCATAACGGCGCTCAAACCACACACCCTGCAGCTGAAAGCTGGCATAGTCCTCATATGTGGCCTTGACCTCGTCCTCAGTCATATCAAAAAGATCCGCCAGCGCCGAAAGCTTTTCCGAGGTCTTTGAGACATTGACAGCGCTCACCTGCTCCTCATAGGCGGTCTTGACATCTGTGGAGACAACCAGGGCGGTCCCGTCCTCATCCCGGTATCTGTAATAAAGCGAGGATGAATTCTCCTCCAGAGTCTCAATAAGCTCCTCCCTGTCCACTCCGATGATCTTACAGAGCGCCTGAATTGTCGCTTCATAGTAACTGCTGTCCTCATCCAAAATGATCTTTGGCTCTAATATTAACAGATATGAGGTCTCGCTGTAGGCGAGTATATTCCCGTTTCTGTCGGTGATGGTTCCTCTCGGTGCTGCCTCCTCTGTTCCGGAATAGCTGTAATTTGAGAGAACCTGTACAGAGTAGTCATCATAGTTCTCCGTATATATCATGACAATTCTTCCAGCCAAAAGCAATAAAGCCAGCATCATCAATACAAACAGAAATGCCAGCTTTTTTGACATATAAGAATAAAATTTCCTGTTTTTTAATACCCAGATGCGCTTCCTGCCGGGAAGCGCGCGTCTGTCATCACTCTTGGGGTATTGCTTCATACTGACTCACATACTCACTTTCCGTAGAATTAAACCATATAACCTGATCCTTGCCGGGATACGACATTCCCAGCTCCTCAATTGCATACTCAAAGATCTCTGTGTAGTCAATTGAGGCCTCTATCGAGAGAAGATTCGCATCATTTTGTTCCTGCTCAGTCTGAAGCTGCGAGGTCAGCGACTTAATATTTCTGATATGGTCATCAAGCTCACTCCTTGCTCCCACATAGTTGATAAGGGAAACAGCCGCCGCTATCATGCATATGCCAACCACAATGAGTGACGGCAGATTAAACGCCTTTGCGTGAAGCAGCGCTCTGTCCTGTTTCTTTTTTCTACGCTTTGCCGGGACTGGTTGCCTGCTTGGTTCCTCAATCGGGGACCACTGGGGCTGCGCAGAACTGCGCACAGTGTTTCCGTCGATAACATTGCGTGTATTACCATAGTAGTATCTTGGATAAACCTCTGTTATTCTTCCTGTCCGCGAGGTTCTTTCTCTTGCCATATTTTGCCGCCTTTCTGTCATGCCTCGCGCACAAAGCAGCGAAGCTTAGCACTTCTGGAGCGTGGGTTTTGCTCCATCTCCTCCTCTGTAGGAATAACTGGCTTTCGATAAGCCACATGCCCTTTTGATACCCGCCCGCAAACGCAGACCGGAAAGTCCGAAGGACAAATGCAAGGGTTTTCATTTTTCTTAAACGCAGCCTTTACAATCCTATCCTCAAGCGAGTGAAACGTGATGATTGAAAGCCTTCCGCCCGGCTTTAACATATCTATCATGCCGTCAATTGAATTTTCTAAAACCTCAAGCTCCCTGTTGCATGCAATCCTAAGAGCCTGAAATGTTCGTTTTGCCGGATGCCCTCCACTAATCTGCGCCTTCTTTGGCATTGCACTGCGGATAATCTCTAAAAGCTGACCGGTGGAGTTCACGGCTTGCTTTTTTCTCTCTCGCACGATTGCCCTGGCTATATTTTTTGCAAAGTGCTCCTCCCCGTAATCACGAATGATACGGTAAAGCTCCTGCTCCTCATAGGTGTTTACAATATCCGCTGCCGTAAGAGGCGCCTGCTGATCCATGCGCATATCAAGAGGAGAGTCCTCTCTGTACGAAAAGCCTCTGGCAGGGTCGTCAAACTGGTGCGATGAAACGCCAAGATCCAGTAATATTCCGTCCACAGTACAGTATCCAAGCTCATAGAGAACCTCTTTCATCCTCTCAAAATTACTGTGAACAATCAAAACTCTTTCCTTAAACGGCTCTAAGCGGGACGATGCGGCCTCTATAGCTTCCATATCCTGGTCAAGCCCGATAAGCCTTCCCTCTCCCTCAAGTCTTTTTACAATCTCTGTAGAATGACCTGCGCCTCCGAGAGTCCCGTCCACATAAATACCGTCCGGGCGTATATTAAGGCTCTCTATACTCTCCCAAAGTAAAACTGGAATGTGTGCAAATTCCATGATCACATACCCTTTGAGGCAAGGGCCTTTCCACTCTCAGCCATGGAAAAACCTTCATTATAAGCCTCCCAATTTTCTGGATTCCAAATTTCTAGGTGGTCTCCCACACCTTTTACTATCACTTCCATCTCCTGTTCCATGGAAGCATATTTGCGGTGCTCCGGCGTTAGCAGAATTCTTCCCTGCTTATCTAAATCAAGCGGTTCTGCGCTTGAGAAGACATTTCTCTGCAGCTTTCTGATATTCTCATCTGAAAAAAACGGGGTATCCTCAAACTTGTCCATGAGGGCCTCAAAATCCTCCTCACGGTAGAGATTTAAGCAGTCTTCCATTCCGATCGTTACGATCACATGCTCTCCGAGCTGCTCACGCCACTTCGCGGGCACTGCCACTCTTCCCTTGGTGTCCAGCTTATTGCTGCGCGTTCCAATCATTCGTATTGCGCTCATCTGGACACCTCCTTTCAGGAATTTTCCCCACTTTTCACCTCAGATTCACCGCTTACGGCCTATTTTATAGCAATTTTTGAAAAAATTCAATAGCCAAATGCGATTCTTCACATTTTTTTCGGGTAAAAAAATCGATTTCCTTGATCCTGCGCCGCAACGAAGGCTTTGAATAAGCTTCTTTTTGCGCTTCTCTTGCCATATTGCGTCCTGCCTTTTTTGGTGATATAATTAAAAACATCGAACTGACACTTAAAATTTGAGGGGTTGGATTTGAGAAGATGGATACATATATAGGATTGATTTCCAAAATCTTTAAAAATAAAAGAACGACAGCCAATAAAGTCGCTGATAAGAATTCATTTAAGGATCCAAAATGCCAGAGTTTGCGAAACTTAAATGCTTATATGGACTCACTATTATCACAAAATCGCTATATTGCAAAAAGTGAATATCGCCAGGAGCTGCTTAGTGGCAAGAAAACCATTGAGTATTTTGGTGTACTTCAGAGCAGTCGGTTATTAAATGATTTCTGTAAAAAGAACCGCCTTTCACTTTCCGCTGTCGAAAGAGCATTGTCAAAATATATGAACTTTGAAGCTCTTGTAGATAAGCATAATGAAACTTTTATTAGCCGCGCGATGATTGAAGAACAGGATTATCTGGATAATATTCTTCGTGATGTCGATCCCCAGATCAAGCTTGATGAGGATCAGCGCCGTGTTGTCCTGACGGATGAGGACTATTGTCTTGTCATTGCCGGCGCAGGTGCGGGAAAAACCACCACAGTTGCGGCAAAGGTCAAATATCTGGTTGAGAAAAAAGGCGTTAAACCCTCCCAGATTCTTGTTGTATCCTTCACCAATAAGGCCGTTCAGGAACTCCAAGATAAAGTCAACAAAGATTTGGCGATAGATTGTCCTATTGCCACCTTCCACTCAACCGGATATGCCATCTTAAGAAAGCGGTCACCGGAAAAACTTAATATTGTCGATGATTCTAAGCTATACTTTGTTTTGCAGGATTATTTCAAAAGCTCTATATTAAAGAACGAAAGCCTCGTAAATAACCTGATTTTGTTCTTTGCCTCATATTTTGACGCTCCATATGAAGGGGACGATCTCAATAATTTCTTCAACAAAATTGCAAAATCAAATTTTTCCACGATGCGAAGTGATCTTGAAGACTTTAAGCGAGATGTCCTTGACACCCGCACTAAGAAATCAGTTACGATTCAAAGTGAGGTATTGCGCTCCCATCAGGAGGTGGAGATCGCAAATTTTTTGTATTTGAATAATATCGACTATGAATATGAGCCGCTGTATAAGTATGATATCCTTTTATCAAGAAAGCCCTATACGCCCGACTTTATTATTCGCCAGGGCGATAGAGTTGCATATATTGAGCATTTTGGCATTACAGAGGACGGCAGAAACGATCGCTATAGCAGCGATCAGCTTGCGGCCTATAAAAGGGCTGTAAACGACAAAATCATTTTGCACAGGGACCATGGGACAGCTCTTATCTATACCTTCTCGCAGTATTTAGACCGCAGACCCCTACTGGAGCATCTGCAGGAGGAGCTGGAAAAGAACGGCTTTGAATTACATCCCCGTTCAAACAAAGAGGTAATGGAAAAGCTTGTATCCTCTGAAGAGAGCCGTTATATAAGGAGACTCATCAGTCTGATATGCCGTTTTATCTCCAACTTTAAGGTAAACGGTTTTTCCGAGGACGAGTTTACCCGTATGTACCATTCAACCCAGAATGTGCGCACAAGGTTGTTTCTAAACATTTGCAATGACTGCTATCTGGAATATGCGCGTTATCTGAAGGAAAATAATGCCATTGACTTCGAGGATATGATAAATGAATCCGCACGGTTCCTCAGAAAAGTCAAGGAAATGAAGCAAACCCTTGACTTCAAATATATTATCGTAGACGAGTATCAGGATATTTCACGGCAAAGGTTTGATCTGGTGACAGCACTATCCGAGGTTACAGATGCCAAAATAATTGCTGTCGGCGATGATTGGCAGTCGATTTATGCGTTTAGCGGCTCCGATATAACGCTCTTTACAAAGTTTGAAGAAAAAATGGGTTATGCAAAGCTTCTAAAGATTGTGAAGACCTATCGCAACTCGCAGGAGGTAATTGACATTGCCGGTAACTTTATCCAGAAAAACAAAGCGCAAATTCCAAAGGCACTAAAGTCTCCCAAAAATATCGTTGACCCTGTTATTATCTACACATATGACGGAAGCCGAAAAAGACTAAATGCCAATAATAGAAGCGGCGCAAATTACGCAATTGCACATGCCGTAGAGGTTGCGATTGAGCAGATCATTAAATTTAACAAACAGGAAGGAAAGCCTGAGAATTCTTCTATCCTACTGCTTGGCAGGTATGGCTTTGATGGTGATAAATTAGAAAAATCGGGGTTGTTTGAATACATCGCCAGGGGAAATAAACTCAGAAGCGTAAAATATCCGAGACTCAACATCACGTTTATGACAGCCCACGCCTCAAAGGGCTTAGGATATGATAATGTCATTGTTGTAAATGGGCGCAATGAGACATACGGCTTTCCTTCAAAGATTGAGGATGACCCCGTTCTTGCGTTTGTGATCAAAGGTGATCGCTCCATCGATTACGCCGAAGAACGCCGTCTGTTTTACGTTGCAATGACAAGAACTAAGAATCGCGTTTATTTTATTGCCCCCGAGCAAAACCCCTCTGAATTTCTACTCGAGCTAAAGCGCGATTATAAAAATGTCATCCTGCGCGGTAATTGGAACGAAGAACCGCCACAAAATAATCTTGCGAGAAAAACCTGTCCCATTTGTGGTTATCCTTTGCAATTACGCTATAAAAATGCCTATGGATTACGGTTGTTTCTCTGTACTAACGATCCTGAGGTTTGTTCATTTATGACCAATGACTATAAGGGCGGGAAGCTCTCTATTCTTAAATGTGATCGGTGCCAAGATGGCTATCTTGTCGTCAAACCAGGAATAAACAACGGTTATTTTCTTGGATGCACAAATTACCAGAAAAACGGCACGGGATGTGGAAGTTTTATTTCTTCTACGAGTTATTATAGAATGTTCAAGCTTGAGCCTGATCCTGCTCCTGCAAAAGAGTCTGCTTCACCGTCAAATACAAGTCGGTCGGCTGGATCTAAACACAAAAAAAGCGTGTCATCATCTGCGTCAGCATCAAATGCTAAACAATCGTCAGAATCCAAGCACGAGGAAAGCACGGTGATAAAGGAGGCAAATGTTAAAGCGGTTATGTTCAATGATGAGGATCTGAATGACATTGTCCATACTGTTTTGCAATGCCTCTCTCACATCAATGAGAAACATTTTTACGGCATACATTTTTTAGCAGATGTGCTTCGCGGAGCAGGCGATGGGACAAACGGCGAGCGTATTATAGAGGCTGGGTTTGACAAACTGCCGGAGTATGGAAAACTAAGCCCGATCAGTCGTGATGATGTGATTACCATCATAGGGTGGTTAATCGAAAATCACTTTATACTGAGAACAAAGCATTATAGATACCCTGTTCTTCACCTGACTTATGAGGGTATACATTATGATGAAACCATCACGGCAAATAAGCTTAAAAAGCTTCTCGCAAAATTAAATTCCTAGCCCCCTTTGAAAAAAGCTTTCCAAAAGGCCTCCTGCCAAAAAAGAATCAGAAAGGAGCAATGTATATGAAGACTATTTTCCAGGAATTTCAAAAGCCCGGCATAGACAGCCGCGGCATGTTTCGCTGCTGGTTTCCGGATGCCGGTGCAGATTTAGATCGGGTTTCCCATCAGGTTCGAAGCGTCTATGAAGCCGGATTTAGCGGCATGGAGATCGCCATGGTGCCACAGTACGCCGAATTTGACCAGCGAGAATACGGCTGGGCAACACCTCGCTGGAAGGAAATGCTTCGCACCATTTTGCGCACAGCAGACAGCCTCCCGGAGGCTTTTAAGATCGATCTTACCATCACCGCCCACTGGCCCCCTGCGCTAAATACCATTGACCCAAACCATCCTGCAGCTCAAAAAGAACTGCGCCACACCGTCACAAAGATCACCTCAGGCGGCACTTTGGAACTGCCCCTGCCCGAAACTCGCGTGTGTGATGATGACGGCGACGATGCTGCACACTTTATCTTTACGGACACCTTCTTATGCGCCATCACAGGCACCATTGTCGGCAGGAAGGATGATAAGTACATCTTAGCGCAGGACTCCCTTCGGGATGTCTCAGAATTTGTAACCGTATTAGATAAAACTACGCCCGCAGGCATTGCTCTGGATGAAAACCGTTTCGGTTCAAAGCCAAAGCTGGCTGACACACAGCACTACTACGCCATCGACCTTGACGCCGCCGGGATCCCCGCCTGTTCAGAAAGCGACTGGCAGGAGGGTGATACTCTGCTCTTTGCATATTTCACCCGCGGCACCGGTCAGACCCTGTCCGGCAGATCCATGCCAGAGGTTCATATGCATCTGCCAATGGCTGATAAAATGTATGCCGCCGACTACTACTCTGCGGAAGGAACCGATGCCATCATCGACGTATGGGAAAGTCAGATCCTTAACGATCCCGAAATCCGCACTCTGCTTAACAAAAACGGCGGCGCTATTTTTGAGGATTCCATTGAGCTGGCATGTGCCACCATTCCCTGGACCAACAGGTTTGCCAAGGAGTTTCGCCGCTTCCGGGGCTATGATATTCTGCCGTTTTTGCCGGTGCTGCAGAGCCTTAAAGGAAGTCCCGTCCGGTTTCTGGTGGACAGCCGCATAGAAAAGCTTCTGGTGGATGATTACTATACCACTTTAAACGACTTGTACCTGCGCGACCATGTTGAGCGGCTTAAAACCTGGACCCGTACCTTTGGCTATCAGTACCGGGCTCAATCCTACGGCGGCGACGTAAACACCGCCGCAGCCTCATGCGTTTTAGACATCGCTGAGGGCGAAAGCCTGGGCTTTGGAGAAATGCGGGAGTTTTTCCGCAATATTTCAGGCGGTGTCCACATGACGGGGCGGAAATTTTTCTCAGACGAGATCTTGGCTGACCTGATGAAAGGCTATGCCTTAGACTGGAAATGTGCCACCGCCACCTTTAACAGCAACTGGGCTGCCGGTGTCAACCGGGTTGTTATCCATGGTATGAGCTTCGAGAGGGAGGTCTCTGACAAGTACAACCAGTGGCCCGGCTGGCACGCATTCCAGGATACATTTGCTGATCCCTGGGGCGAACGTCAGCCGTATTGGGAGCATATAAGGAGCCTCTCCGATATGATCGCTCGGACTCAGGCGGTACTGCAGTCCGGCAAGCCGAAAATAGATCTGGCAATCTATAAGGGCCAGCGGGCCTATGGCTGTGGATATACCCGCCTGTTAGACTTTGGCTACAGCTACGACGTCATATCAAATCCTCACTTATTCCTTCCCCAGTGCGTGGTGCAGTACGGAAGTTTATGTCCCGATGGACCGGCTTACAGAGCGCTACTCATCGTGGATCAGGAAATGCTGCCATCATCCGCCGCCGAAAAGCTAAAGGCCTTAGCCGCTGATGGTCTGCCCATCATCTTTGTGGGACGTCTGCCAGTACAGGCTACCGGCGCATTTACACCAAACAGTAACGTCACAGATGCCGTTAAAACCATGCTTAGCATGCCAGGCGTCTTTTATGTCCGTGACTTAGACGAGGCAGTGGCCACATTAAAAACGCTTAGCATCACTGCCCGGGCTTCTTACAGAGACGTAAAACTTGAATCCATCTGCCGTGCTGATGAGAGCGGCACTTACTACTTCCTGTTTAACAATGACACGGACGATGTATCCGCCAACATTACGCTTAAAGGCTCCGGCCGTCCCGTAATTCTAAACGCCTGGACCGGTGCCATAACGCCGATCCCCTTCACTCAAGTAGAAGAAGGCGTTATGATAAATGTCTCCCTGGCATCAAAAGACGCGATGATTCTGGCTCTGCTTCCGGATGCACAGACGCCGCAGGTACGTGAAGATCTGCCATCCATTACACTTAGGGCTCTAGACACCACCGTGGAGTCCTGGGGGCCGGATGAGGATGCCGCAGTTCCAACACAGGCTAAAAGAACCACCGTTTCTTTTGGCGCTCAGCCCGTCGGCCCCTGGGATGCTCTTCCGGCTACCAAAGAGCAATTAGCAGAGCTTGGCGTGGATGGCATGCACCATGTCTCCGGCCGCGGCTTCTACCGCACCGCTTTCTCCCTGCCCGCCTGTGACGGGGCAGTGCTTACCGTTTCCACTGGTGAGTGCATGGTGGTTGGCGGCAGCATCAATGGCAAAAACCTGCCTGCAATAAACCAGCGCAGCGGACAGGTGGATCTTACCGGTCTGGTACATGAAGGGGACAACCAGCTAGAGCTGGTGTTAGCCACCACCTTAATCAACCGCCTGCGAATTTCTCATCCACTTTTTGACGGCAATGGAGATATCCCCGCGCCGCCGTCCGGCCATGACGCTAACAGCGATGATACTATTGGCAATGAGGACTATGAGCTGCCCGGTGCTCCCGCGGTTATACCAACGCCCACCTTTGGGCCTTTTACCTACGGTTTGTACAGTGCAGTGATCACGCCGTATGTGGCGTTAAAGAATCTGAAGTAAAAAACACCGCTGTAATGCCTTTATAAGATAGGCGTTACAGCGGTGTTTTACTGCTCCTCTGCTATTTTCTCCTGAGGCTCCTCCCTAGGCACTTCCTCCACTCTATTCTTTGCCCTTGCGTGGCCAATAGCCAGAGCAGCAATCCCCACAAGTACCAGTATGGCGGATAAAATCTGTGAAACAGCCCAGTCTGTGTTCCAGAGCTTTAGCTGATCCGTCCTAAGGCCCTCTATAAAGAAACGCCCCAGACCGTAGCCCACAAAGTAGATGTACAAAAGCTCACCCTTAAATTTTCTGTGCTTTCTGTAGATGAGCATAAAGACAAGCACGCACAGGTTCCACACGGATTCGTAAAGAAAGGTCGGATGCACCTGAATATACTCTGCGGCAATATCCTGAAGATTTGCCTCCATGGCTTCCTCAAGCTCCTGGGTTATCAGGCTGGAATTTACAAGCGTCCTCTTAATCCTCATGGCAAACAAACTGTCCGTATATCCCCCGAACGCCTCACAGTTAAAGAAATTTCCCCATCTGCCGATTGCCTGCCCAAGTATCAGCCCGCAGATTCCGCAATCCGCCAGCTGCCAGGGACTGATCTTTTTCACCCTTACAAAGACTGCAAGAACGATCAGGCTCATAAGCACCGCGCCGTAGATGGCAAGTCCCCCTCCTCTTATGTTAAAGATCTGCAACGGATTTTCAGAATAGTAATCCCATTCAAAGATCACATAGTAAATGCGAGCGCCGATGATACATAAGGGTACCTCAAAGATGGCAAGATCATAGATGATTTCATCCCCCATGCCCTCCAGCTTTGCAAGCTTTGCCGCCAGGGCAATCCCTGCCAGAATACCTATGGCGATTATGATCCCATAGAACATGATATCAAATCCAAATACGCTGATGTAGTTCTTTAAATTTTCAATCTCAATGCCAAGATTCACAAATTCGATATCCATACATACTCCTTACAGCTCCATTACCTGCTGGATCTTTATCTGCCCTGCGCCGTTCTCATCAGCCCCATCCTTAGAGCTTGTTCTAAACGGTGCCACGGGTATCTTGTTTTTGCCGTATAGGGTAACCTCACCGTAATTGGTCCAAAGATAGCGGGCATACTTTGGAGCCTCTACGCTCTCTGCCCTTAAAATGATCTTTCCCGGTAAGATCTTTACCTCTGCCAAAACGTATTTTTTATCTTCACCCGCAATCTCAAATCCGCTTAAGTCCCCATCTATGACAAAGCCATCCTGTGCATGGTCAAAGAAGACTTCAATTGTATCCCCTCTGTGAACGCAGGAGCGATATATAGGGCCAAAAGCCTCATTTTCAGAAATCTTTTTATAGACATGATACAAAGCCTGCCTTGCAAGCCTATCTCCCACAGGTCTCTTGTCCTTTGGATGAATCTCGTCAAACTCACCGCTGTCTATGATCACAGCGATACCCGTATTTTTTACTGTCTCAAAGACGCGCATCTGCGCCTCGCGCACAAAGCACCAGTGCTTATAATCCGGATCTGCCTTGTAGCGGTGCATGGGAAGTTGCACAAAGAGGAAGGGCAGTGTATCATCCTCCCAGTCATTCCTCCAGTGCTGTATAAGGCGCGACAAAAGCTTAAAATACATCTGCGGCTTGTGGTCATCGCTCTCACCCTGATAATATATAAATCCCCTTAAGGTGTATGGCATTACGCGCTTTAACATGCACTCATAAAGCCCCGCCGGTCGGTATGGGCTGATGCAGCACATCGGGCCGGGCCAGATATTTACCCCACAGATTTCCTGCAGCTCATCCCAGCCAATGTCAGGGCGCGTTTCATAGATCTTATTTGCCTTTTCATTCCACGCAGCCTCATACGCCTCATATTCCTTGTATTCTCTGATCTGTTGCTCTACGGATTTTCCGGCAATCTCCTCCTCATACTCATCCACATAGCTTCTAAGCTGTGCGTCTTCTAAAAGGCTCTCCCTGCTTATCCAAGCACTGCTGCTGCTACCACCCCAATTACAGCCGATAATTCCCACTGTAACGCCGAGCTCATCTGCGATTCTTTTTGCAAAAAGGTAGCCAACCGCAGACCAGGTCTTAGCGCTCTCCTCTCCAAACAGGCTCCATCCGGTCTTCTTCTCCTGCTCAAAAAAGTTCTCATCCATATTTGCAATCTTTTGGGTATAGTAAAAGCGCACGTTTTCAGTCCGGTCGTTTTTTAGCATAACTTTGCCGTCCTTCGCGTTCTGGAGCTCTAACTCCATATTGGACTGACCACCCGCAAGCCATACCTCGCCCACAGCGACGTTTTCAAAACGCTTCTCACATCCGGCACAGCTTACCACCATCTCCAGCCCGTCATTTGCCTCCATGGGCTCTAAGGTTACCATCCATTTGCCGTTTTTTACCGTACCGCAAAAAGTTTTGCCCAAGATCTGCACAGTTACCAGAGCTCCCTCCGGGCCCTCGCCAAAAATTTTTACTTCCTTTTGTCTTTGCAAAACCATATTGCTGCTAAACACCGCAGCCACACTAAAATCAGCCATGCCTTCTCCTTTCAAACAATTTACCCCCGCATCTTTGTCAAAAAAAGGCGATTCTCCTTAACTTTTGTGAGAACCGCCTTATGCGCTATCTTTACTTAATCTCCTTAATCCAGCCCTCGGGCGCCTCTATGGTACCCATCTGGATACCCGTCAATGTCTCTCGCAGCTTTGTGATAACCGGGCCCATCTCCTCCATTCCGGTGGGGAAGCATATTTCCTTTCCGTGGTCATTAATCTTACCCACTGGGGAGATAACTGCCGCCGTACCGCAAAGACCGCACTCTGCAAAATCCCCTACCTCATCAAAGTAAACCTCTCGCTGCTCCACCTTCAGCCCTAAATAGTGCTCTGCAACATACATGAGCGAACGGCGGGTGATGGATGGCAGAATGCTGTCGGACTTTGGCGTCACAATCGTGCCGTCCTTTGTCACAAAAAGGAAGTTAGCACCGCCCGTCTCCTCCACCTTTGTCCTGGTGGCTGCGTCCAGATACATATTTTCATCAAAGCCTTTTCGATGGGCATCCATGATGGGGAAAAGACTCATAGCGTAATTTAAGCCTGCCTTGATATGCCCCGTCCCGCGAGGTGCTGCTCTGTCATAGTCGCACACTCTTAAGGTAATGGGCTTTACGCCGCCCTTAAAATAGGGGCCGACAGGTGTCACAAACATCCTAAACTGATACTCGCTTGAAGGCTTTACGCCGATCACCGCGTCGCTTCCAAACATATATGGTCTTATGTAAAGCGTTGCGCCGCTACCATATGGAGGAACATATCCCTCATTTGCCCGCACAACCTGACAAACTGTATCGATAAAACGCTCCTTTGGAAATACTGGCATCTCAAGCCTGTTGCAGCTGTCAATCATGCGCTCTGCGTTTAGATCAGGGCGAAAGCATACGATACGCCCATCCACTGTGGTATATGCCTTTAAGCCCTCAAAACAGGTCTGCGCATACTGCAAAACACCGGCACATTCGCTGATAGTCACATTCGCATCGGATGTCATAACGCCCTCATCCCATGCGCCGTCCTTATAATAGGAGACATAACGCTTGTCAGTCACAATATACTCAAAGCCAAGATTTTCCCAGTCAATGTTCTTTTTTTCCATAAGAAACCTCCGTGACAAACCAGATTTAGTAAAGCCCATGCTCTGCACTTTGCTCTTGGGTCATTCTACCACTATGCCCCTTTAACGTCAAGAAGTTTAAGGCGTGGTTATAGCGATCTTATCCGCTCTACCACTCAATCTCACTGATCGGAGTGGGTGCTTCATTTACCTCCATCTTTGTGACAGTTCCGCTCTTAAACCTGATGATCCGATCAGCCATGGGGGCGATGGCAGAGTTATGTGTGATGATCACAACAGTGATCCCGTCCTTGCGGCATGTATCCTGTAGGAGCTGTAAAATCTGCTTGCCGGTGTTATAGTCAAGCGCTCCGGTTGGCTCATCGCAAAGTAAAAGCTTTGGATTTTTTGCCAGAGCCCTTGCGATGGCGACTCTCTGCTGTTCTCCTCCGGAAAGTTGCGCCGGAAAGTTTGCCATACGTTTTCCAAGACCGACTTTCTTTAACACTGTCATGCAGTCCAAGCTGTTTGGACAAATCTGACTTGCCAGCTCCACGTTTTCAAGCGCGGTTAAGTTTGGCACCAGATTATAAAACTGAAACACAAAGCCGATCTCTAACCTTCTGTACTTGATAAGCTCTCTCTCAGTAAGCTTTGTGATATCTCTTCCGTCCACCATCACTGTGCCGGAGGTGACAGTGTCCATCCCCCCGAGGATATTAAGCGCGGTGGTTTTTCCCGCACCGGATGCGCCGAGTATCACCGCCAGCTCTCCCTCATCCACCTGAAAAGAAGCTTCATCAAGCGCCCTGATAGTGGCACTCTCCTCTCCGTATTGCTTAACTACTTTGTTAAATTCTATAAATGCCATGTTTGCTCCTCTTTAACCAAGCGCGGCTGTAATAAGGCCACCTTTTCATAAAAAATCCTGACAGTGTGGGTGCGATAAACTCTGATTTTTATCATACCCACACTGTCAGGATAATGCAAGCACTTTAGAAAGTCTTAATCTCTTCTAGCACCTCATGAAAAGCACAGCCCCTCTCTCTGGCAATCCTCGCCACATCCTCATATTCCGGATAGCTGCGCTTACTTCCATCCGGGAGAGTTACCTCTTTTACGTGTATCGGCCCAAAAGCCGTATCGCGGACACTTTCCTTACGCGAAAGTATTGTCCTTTTGTACTTTGTGCGGCGAATGCCGATGGTGGTGGTGTGAGCAAAAATAATGCGCTCAAGCGCCGCGCGGCGCTCCTCATCGCAGAGGACATTTAACTCATAGCCCGGACGGTTTTTCTTCATATAGACAGGGCTGTAATACACATCCTTAGCACCCGCCGCAAAAAGCTCCTCCATGCAAAATCCCAAAGCCTCACCGCCACAGTCATCCACATTTGTCTCAAGCTTCCAGATATAGTCTTCCTCGCTCACTCCGACACGCTCCGCCTTAGACAAATCCTCTATAAGCATTGCCCGCAGGATACTTGGGATTTCATAAGCCCGTTTACCCGCGCCCATGCCGCTTGCAGTGATTCTATATCGCTTTGGCAGTGTGCTTTTTGTCATAACCGCCGCTAAAATTGCCGCTCCGGTGGGAGTTACTAGCTCGCCTGTCCTCTCCACTCTCTTAAGAACAATCCCAGATTCTCCCATGATGTTTAACACCGCCGGAACCGGAACTGGAAGAAAGCCGTGAGCACAGCGAACCATGCCCGTTCCCTCGCTCACCTCAGTGACGATCCCTTCCGTAATGTTTAGATTGTCCAGACAGACCGCCGCCGCCACCACATCGACGATGGAATCCACCGCCCCAACCTCGTGAAAGTGAACTTCCTCCACGGTGGTAGCGTGAGCCTTTGCCTCCGCCCGGGCGATGATCTCAAAAATCTTTAGCGCCAGGCTTTTTGCACCAGATGTGAGATCCGCCGCCTCTATGATGGCGCGAATTTCTCTCATTCCCCTATGATGGTGGTGTCCGGCTTTTTCATGGTGGTGTACGTGTTTCTCCCCATGGTGATGGTGATCTCCAGCTTCCTCTCCGTGGTGATGATGCTCATGCCCATAAAGATACTCCATATCATGGTCATGATTTTCCTCATCAAGGATAACGTTAAAATCACACACATCAAGGCTTGATACCTTTTTTCGCGTAATCTCCACCCGGTAGCCAGAAAGAGGCAGGCTCTTAAGTGCTTTCATAAGGGCGCTCTCATCCGCCCCCAAATCAAGCAGTGCCGCCACTGTCATGTCTCCGCTGATCCCCGTCTGACATTCCAGATACAATGTATTTCCCATTAGTTTCCCTTACCTTCCGCCAGTCTGTTGATCTGGGCAGCCATATAGCCCGCGCCGTAGCCGTTATCTATATTCACCACCGCGATTCCGTTGGCACATGAATTGATCATGGTGAGAAGCGCGGAAATTCCGCCCATGCTGGCACCATATCCCACGGATGTTGGCACAGCAAGCACTGGCTTATCCACCAGACCGCCTATCACGCTTGCAAGGGCCCCCTCCATGCCTGCAACCGCTATCACACAGTTGGCTTTCTGGATTAGCTTGGTCCTTGCTAAAAGCCTGTGCAGACCGCTAACGCCTACATCATAGATACGCTCTACCGCAGTCCCAAAATGCTCCGCCGTCTGTGCGGCTTCCTCCGCTACCGGGATATCCGCCGTCCCAGCGGTACACACCGCGATCATGCCGGTGCGCTCTTTTTCTTTTTCTATCTTTAAGATTCTGGAGACAGGGTCATAGCTCACCTGCGAAAGGACACTCCTCACCACTTCATATTGGTGAGCGTCCGCTCTAGTGCCAAAGACCTCGCCCTCCTCCTCATAGAGTCTCTGATAGATCTTTTTTAGATGTTCATCCGCCTTTCCCTGACAGAAGACCACCTCCGCGCATCCTGAGCGCAGCTTCCTGTGATGGTCAAGCTTTGCAAAGCCCATCTCCTCAAACGGCTCACGGCGAAGCTGCAACTGGGCTTCTTCTACGCTCACCTTACCGTCCCTGACGGCCTCAAGAATATCTCTTACTTCCATCTTCTTCACTTCTTTACACAGCTGCCTTATCCTCAAATGCTTCCCTTATCTTCTTTAAATTTTCCACAACGGGGAGCTTTTGAGGGCACATTCTCTCGCATTTACGGCACTGAATGCAGCTTGACGCCGCGCCGTGAGTCTTTGTAAGCGTCTGATATCTCTCAAAGAGGGGCTTTCTCTCCTCCTTAGCGGTATTTTGATGGTCATTGTAGAGCTGGAAGTACTCCGGAATAGCAATCTCCTTAGGGCAATCCTTCGTACAATAGTGACATGCGGTGCAGCCGATGGCGCTTCGAGTCTTTATCATGGATACCGCCTTCCACACTGCCTCCTGCTCTTTCTCAGACAGAGGCTTTGGATCCTTCATGTACGATGTGTTATCCATAAGCTGCTCGTAATTGCTCATGCCGCTAAGTACCATCATCACTCCTGGAAGACCTGCCGCAAAGCGGATAGCCCATGAGGGTATGCTCATCTGCGGCTGAATGCTCTTATAGAGCGTCTCAACGCCCTCAAAGACATTTGCAAGCGTCCCGCCCTTTACAGGCTCCATGACAATTATCGGCTTATTATGCTTTCGCGCTACCTCATAGCATTTGCGGGACTGTACGTTCTCATCCTCCCAGTCCAGATAGTTAATCTGCAGCTGCACAAACTCCATCTCCGGATGCTCCGTTAGTATGGTGTCTAAAACCTCAGCTCTGTCATGGAAGGAAAAGCCGATTTTCTTTGCCTTTCCAGTCCTCTTTAACTCCTGAACAAACTCAAACACATGGAACTTCTTAGCGACCTCATAGAGGTCTTTTCCCAGACAGTGGATCAGGTAGTAGTCAAAGTAGTCGACGCCGCATTTTTCGCACTGCTCATTAAATATCCTCTCCACATCCTCTTCCTTTTTCAGCTGCATCGTGGGCATTTTTGTCGCCAGTGTGTAGCTATCCCTGGCGTGGCGGCTGGTCAGCACATCCTTTACAGCGCTCTCGCTACTGCCATCGTGATACATATACGCAGTATCAAAGTATGTGAAGCCCTGCTCTATAAAGCTGTCCACCATCCTGCATACCTGCTCCTTGTCGATGCTGGTGGGATCATCACCGTTTAACAGGGGAAGTCTCATCAAACCAAAACCCAATTTTTGTGCACTCATCAAACATCCTCCTTTAACTTACTTGTAATGTGATTCTATTTCTATAGCTAGAATGCTGTTTAAAGAAATTCCAAGAAGCTATTCCTCCCACAGGCAGACCTTTTCCGGTGTGGATTTTTTTACGTCAATTAACCTCTGATTCTCAGAGCCCCTAAAGCGCAGAGTAATATTTTTTTGTTCCTCTATAAATTCCCCGTCCACCAGCACATCAAGCATACCAAGGATTTCTTCTGTGTATTCTGTATAGACAACTCCACCGGGCATAAGATCTGCCTCGTAGGTGTAGCCGCTGTAGCACCAGATATTCTTTTTTGGAAAAAGCTTTTTTACTGCCCGCAAAAGCCCAAGAACCACCGGCTGATTTTCCGGCTCCATGGGCTCTCCGCCAAGAAGTGTAAGCCCAACTATATATGAAGGCTCAAGAGCCTTTAGTATCTCCTCCTGTACTTCCTCTGTGTAGGAACTTCCATATGTAAAGCTCCATGTCTCGGGCTGGAAGCAGCCCTTACAGTGATGTCTGCATCCCGACACAAATAAGCTCACCCGCACTCCGGGGCCGTTTGCTATATCGTGTTTTTTTATAGCTCCGTAATTCATAGACACCTCCCCCTTTTATGCACCGATGCCAGTTTTACCTAAGTACAATAAGGCGGACAAATATGTCCGCCTTAAATTTATCACTTTCTGCAATCACTTACAAGACGCATTTTTATAAATGCAGCACTCGCTCCCTGATTTCCTGTGTACGTCCCTGATTCCAGAACTGGGTTCCGATATAACCGCATGTGCGGCGCGCCACATTCATCTTGTCCTGATCGGTATTCCCACAACTCGGGCACCTCCATACCAGCTTGCCGTTTTCGTCCTCTATGATCTCTATCTCTCCGTCATAGCCGCACTCCTGACAGTAGTCGCTCTTTGTGTTTAACTCCGCATACATTATGTGATTATATATATGCTTCATCACCGCAAGTACCGCATCAATGTTATTCTTCATGTCTGGAACCTCAACGTAGCTGATCGCTCCGCCGGGAGAGAGCCTTTGAAACTGCGCCTCAAACTCCAGCTTGGCAAACGCGTCGATTGGCTCTGTCACATGCACATGGTAGCTGTTTGTTATATAGTTCTTATCCGTTACACCGGGAATGATGCCAAAACGCTTCTGAAGGCACTTCGCAAACTTATATGTGGTGGACTCTAAGGGGGTGCCGTAAAGGCTAAAGGCAATAGTCGTCTCCTTTGCCCATTTCTGGCAAGCCTCATTTAAGTACTCCATCACCTGCAGCGCAAAAGGCGTTGCCTCCGGGTCCGTGTGGGACTTTCCTGTCATATAGCGTGTGCACTCGCAAAGCCCCGCATATCCTAAGGAGATAGTGGAATATCCATTGTAGAGAAGCTTATCTATCTTCTCACCCTTCTTTAGACGGGCAAGCGCACCGTTTTGCCAAAGTATTGGTGCGACATCGGACGGCGTCCCCTTAAGGCGGTCATGTCTGCACATCAGCGCCCGCCTGCATAGCTCTAATCTCTCGTCAAGCACCTCCCAGAAGCGATCCATATCCCCCTGTGAGGAGCATGCCACATCGACCAGATTTAGGGTTACTACCCCCTGGTTAAAACGGCCGTAGAACTTATACTGGTCGTTCTCATCTTTATATACGGACAAAAATGAGCGGCAGCCCATGCATGTGTAGCAGTTGCCCTCCTTTAGCTCCTTCATGATCTTCTCTGAGATATAGTCCGGAACCAAGCGCTTTGCGGTACACTGGGCCGCAAGCTTTGTAAGATACCAGTAAGGGCTGTCCTCCTTAATGTTATCTTCCTCCAGCACATAGATCAGCTTGGGAAATGCCGGAGTGATAAACACACCCTTCTCATTCTTTACGCCCTGAATTCTCTGTTGCAGCATCTCCTCAATGATAAGCGCCAAATCATCCCTGGTCTGTCCTTTGGGCACCTCGTTTAAATACATAAACACGGTGATAAAAGGCGCCTGCCCGTTGGTGGTCATCAGGGTGATAACCTGATACTGTATCATCTGAACGCCCTGCTTGATCTCTCTTCGCACACGCTTCTCAGCGATGTCGTTGATGATACTCTCATCTATCTCAAGGCGCTCCTGCTCAAACTCCTCCCGCACCTCTCTTCGGTATTTCTCACGGCTGATCTGCACAAACGGTGCCAGATGTGAGAGCGTGATACTCTGCCCGCCATACTGGGAGCTTGCGATCTGCGCTACCGCCTGCGTTGCGATATTGCATGCGGTGGAAAAAGAGTGGGGCTTATCTATCATGGTCTCGCTGATGACTGTGCCGTTCTGGAGCATGTCCTCCAAATTTACCAGACAGCAGTTGTGCATATGCTGCGCAAAATAGTCGGAATCATGGAAATGGATAATTCCCTCCTCGTGCGCCCTGACAATGTCCTCCGGGAGGAGAAATCTTCTGGTGATATCCTTGCTGACCTCACCCGCCATATAGTCGCGCTGCACGCTGTTTACCGTGGGATTCTTGTTGGAGTTTTCCTGTTTAACCTCCTCGTTGTTGCACTCGATAAGGCTTAATATCTGCTGGTCAGTGGTGTTTGACTTACGCACCAGTGCCCTCTTATAGCGATATGTGATATAGCGGTTTGCAACCTTGTATGCGCCCTGGCGCATAATCTGCTCCTCCACCATATCCTGAATTTCCTCCACATTGGCAGCTCTGTTCATACCGCGGCATATCTCAACAACGCTATTGGTAATCTCCCGTATCTGCTGATCCGTCATCCGATCCGTGCGATACACGCTTTGATTTGCCTTTTCAACCGCAGCCTTTATTTTGTCACTGTCAAAGACATCTTCTTTTCCGCTTCTCTTTATAATATTCATGTATTTCCTCCTTATGCGAAGATTAACCCTTCGCTACCATCTACTATATCTTGTGTTTCTTGCCGAGGCACACCCTCTATATGTGGTATTATAGCATGGCTCCTTGGAATTACAAGAGGAAATACCAAATATTTTTACATGTTTGTAATTTTAGACAAAGACTTACCCTTATCCCTTCTGCCCGTAGTAGGCGTTTGCCCCGTGCTTTCTAAGATAATGCTTATCCTGAAGGTAGTCCGGAGCGGCCTGTACTCCTGGCCTAAGCTGTTCTGTGCGGTATGCCATCTTGGCAACCTCCTCAAGGACAACTGCGTGATACACCGCATCTGCGGCGTCCTTACCCCAGGTAAATGGGCCGTGGTTTGCGCAGAGAATTCCGGGAAGTTCTAACGGAGCGCGCTCTCCTAAGGTTTCAATGATAACCTCTCCCGTGTTTAGCTCATACGCCTCCTCTATCTCCTGCTTTGTAAGGCTTCGCGTGCACGGTATCTCTCCATAAAAATAGTCCGCGTGTGTTGTTCCGTAGCAGGGAATAGCCCTGCACGCCTGCGCCCAACTGGTTGCCCAGGAAGAGTGCGTGTGCACCACTCCGCCTATCTGTTTATATGCCTGGTAAAGTTTTAAATGCGTAGGCATATCTGTGGATGGACGATATTTTCCCTCAACCACATTTCCGCTAAGATCCACCAAAACCATATCCTCTGGCTTAAGCTTATCATAGTCAACGCCGCTTGGCTTGATCGCAAAAATGCCCGTCTTCCTATCAATCTCACTTACATTTCCCCATGTAAAGGTAACAAGTCCGTAATGGGGAAGCAGCATATTTGCATCATAAACCCGTTTTTTTAATTCCTCAAGCATAATACTCCTCTTTCTTTTGAAATTTTTTTATGACTTTACCGCCTGTGCCGCCCAAATAAACTACCGACTAAAACGGCGGTGGAAAATCCACCGCCCTATACTCTCCCCGCTCCTAAGCCCAATCACCCGGAACGCGTTTACTTTTGTAATTAAAAAACGTATGCCAGCCATTATCTAAAGCTAACAGGCTTTTTTCTTCTTAGACCTCCTTAAGCAATGCCTTGATTTTTTCGGTCTCCTCCTCTGACAGCTCGTCAAGAGATATGAGCGAGGAAATCAGGCTGCTTGCTGAACCCTTAAACCAGAAATCCCTGGCGATGCGAAGCTGATCCGCACGGTAGCTCTCCTCATCTCTGGCGGGAATAAACCATGTCACACCTCTGCGATAAGAGTCAACAAAGCCCTTCTCCTTGAGCTTCTTTAAAAATGTATAAACTGTGGTATCCTTATAATCCAACTTATATTTATCTCTGAGAACCTCCATAATCTCAGAACAGGATACCTCATGACCCGCGTCCCAGATGCACTTCATCGTGATCAATTCACATTCTGAAAGCTCAGAATGCTGAGCGTTTACTTTCCATCTCATTTTATGACCTCCATCTGTTAATAAGTCGTGTCCGTTCCGCCTCTAACTTGACTGTAATTTTAACATTTTACTCGATACATGTCAACTAATTTTGTCTGAAATAGACAGTGCCGGCATCACAAAGTCTCTTTGCTTTTCTTCGCCACTCTAAGCGCTCTTTTATATAGATTTCCCTGCTTTTTTCTAAACATCCTCACAGGCGTCTGACAGAGACTGTTTATTTTTAAGAACAGCTCAAGGTATTCCCTTACGCTATATCTCCTGCAGCACAGTGCGTCACACTGCTCCTCAGACCACTTACAGACCGCATCCCTCATCAGACGTGACAGCGGCATAAACCAAAATATAATTGCAATGTTTTCAAAAAGCATTTTCCACGCAAAGTCATTCTTTTTGATATGCGACAGCTCA
>CAZYLH010000002.1:61774-77654 GCA_964648695.1 uncultured Lachnospiraceae bacterium
GTTTTCAAAAAGCATTTTCCACGCAAAGTCATTCTTTTTGATATGCGACAGCTCATGAAATGCGATTATCTCCAGCTCGCTCTCGCAAAAATCCTCCACCGGAAGGAGCACAATGGGGCGAAAGAATCCATAGGCGCATGGCGCAAATGCGCCATAGCATTTACAAACTCTCACGGACCTGTTAATCCTAAGCGCACTCTTCATGTCCAAAAACAGCGTTTCCTCAGCCCGGTTTATCGGCAATTTAGGCCGCAATATCCGCCTAAGGCGCAGGCATGAGATCGCCATGCGCCCCACTCCGATGAGAGCCCCCGCACACCACAACCAGAAGACCGCAGCGCCAAGCGCAGGGTTTGCACATTTAGCAATCAGACTTTCACTGTTTAAAAGCTTAATGATTAGCGGTACGGGAAGAAAATAGCCAATAGCAGTGCATTTTAAAAGCCTGTATTCAAACTCTACATTTTCATTATCCCTCTCATTTAAAAAATATTTCCTCCAAAGTCCGGAAAAACAAGCGCCTGACAGGGACATACATACGACAAGCGCCATCACCTTATGCATCCACTTCATCATCTTATATCCTGTATCACAAACCTTTTTCAGACTAAACATTTGCCGCCGCTTATGAAATAACCATTCCATAGTGTGAATTGTTTGTCAACATTTTACAAAAAAGTTCTGATAAAGTAGTGCTAAGTGAGATTAAAATAGAGTAAGATAAAGCCGTATAGAAAAACCCAAGCGATCTACGAAAATAATCACTTGGGCTTTTAGTAATCAATCTATTTTGGACAAGATATCCGAAAAATCAAAGGTTGCAAAATAATCCTTTGGGGTTTCCGCCCGTCGTATCATCTGCACACTGCCGTCCTCTTTTAGCAAAAGCTCTGCGCTCCTTAGGCGTCCATTGTAGTTATATCCCATGGAAAAGCCGTGTGCGCCGGTGTCATGGATGTATAATAAATCTCCGATCTCAACCTCCGGCAGCATTCTGTCAACGGCAAACTTGTCATTGTTCTCACATAGAGAGCCGGTCACATCATATTTGTGATCACATGGCTGGTCTTCCTTACCCATCACAGTGATGTGGTGATATGCTCCGTACATTGCAGGGCGCATAAGGTTTGCGGCACAGGCATCGCACCCTATATATTCCTTATAAATGTGCTTTTGATGAATGGCGGTGGTCACAAGGGCTCCGTAAGGTCCTAGCATAAATCGTCCAAGCTCTGTGTAGATCGCCACATCGCCCATGCCGGCAGGCACTAAGATCTCATCATACGCCTCATGCACGCCCTGTGCGATCACATCGATGTCATTTGCCACATCCTCCGGCCTATAGGGAATGCCGATGCCTCCGGAGAGATTGATAAACGCGATGTGCACCCCGGTCTCCTCCTTAAGCTTTACGGCAAACTCAAAAAGCGTCCTTGCAAGCATGGGGTAATACAGGTTTGTCAAGGTGTTTGAGGCGAGAAATGAATGTATCCCGAAATGCTTTACCCCTTTTTCCTTTAATATTTTAAATGCCTCGATCATCTGAGCGGGTGTAAGACCGTACTTTGCATCTCCCGGATTATCCATAATATCCGTTGTGATCCTAAAAGTCCCACCCGGGTTATAGCGGCAGCTTATCGTCTCTGGAATGCTTGCGCATTTTTCCAAGAAATCAATATGTGTGATATCATCAAGGTTTATCGTAGCGCCTACTTTTCTGGCATACTGATATTCCTCGGCGGGAGTTGCGTTTGAGGAAAACATGATATCCTCCCCCGCAAAATCAAGGGCGTTACTCATCATCAGCTCTGTAAGAGATGAGCAGTCGCAACCGCAACCCTCCTCCTGCAATATTTTTAATATGTAGGGATTGGGCGTCGCCTTTACAGCAAAAAACTCTTTAAAGCCATTATTCCAGGAGAAGGCTTTTTTCAAACGCCTGGCGTTTTCCCTTATACCCCTCTCATCGTAAATATGAAAGGGTGTCGGATAGGTCTTTATAATCTCCTCTAACTTCTCTTTGCTTACAAAGGGTTTCTTTTCCATCTCGCTCTCCTCTATTATTTTTTCTTCATGCGCTCCAAATCCTCTTTTGTCACATGAATATGAGTATACAAATGATCTTGGCAGTATTCAAAGCTTCCCTCACATTTGGAGCAGAACCTAAAGACTAAATCGTCCCCATCGCTGCTGCTCTTTCCGCAGACAGCACAGCGGTGCTTATTGACCCTGATGGGGGCCGCCTTCATTTTTTTCTTAAATTCGCTGCGTCTCTTGACCTCGCCGGGTCTAAAACGGCTCATATTCCTTGTGGCAAGCATAAAGACAATAACATTTAAAAGTGACACAGCTATCATCACCTTGTCCGCCATGCTACCTGTCAAGAACATAAGCACATAAACCGCTATTTCAAGCCAGCCTAAAACCTTTGCCTTTATCGGGATGATAAAGAAAAGTAAAAACTGCGCATCCGGAAACGTAAACGCATAGGCGATAAAGAGAGAGAAGTTGATATATACCGTCCCCACAGTCCTAAGCGATATATCTATCGCTGAGCCGTAAATAGCATAGACGATAAAGGAAGCTATGATGGTTCCAAGCACTCCGCAGAAGAAATATACATTAAATTTGAACGCTCCCCACACTCTCTCGATGGTTGTCCCTAAAACCCAATATATGTATAAGCTAAGGAGTCCAAAGAAGATATTGCTGCTTCCCGGAGGCATGATAAGGAATGTGACAAGCCGCCACACCTCCCCTTTTAAAATACTTTCCGGGCTCAGAGCCAGATAGGTGTAATACACCGATGCATCATACAAAAAAACAACAAGTCCAATAACATACAGCCCGATGATATACATCATCAGATTTTTGATGGCATATCGCCCAAATTTTCGCTCCAGCGTCTCAAACCACTTCATTTATTCTGCTCCTTTATGCATTCCCTGCGCTCACCCTTACAGCCCATAACTATCCGTTATTTATTATCCTTTATCATCTTTACTGTTTTACAAATTCCCGCCTTAATATCCGTCTGCGGCTTCCATCCTAAGACTTTCATCTTATCACTGTCAAGTATCGCGACTGTCGCCTTGCTGTATCCGTCTGCCTCGTTTGCATCTGGTATATCAAATACCACCTTTGTCCCAGCGGCACCAGCGCAAAGCTTTGCAAAATCCTTTAAGGTTATATCATCTGCGGAAATGTTATAAGCTTCTCCGCTCTCACCCTTTAAAAGCACTGTCAAAAGTCCAGATACAACATCAGCCACATATGTATATGAGTAAAACTGATTTCCCGCACTTTTTAGCACGATGTCCTCTCCCGCCACAGCCTTATTGATAAACTGGGAGGAGGCCTTTGTGTCGCTCATCAGCATCGTAGGACCGTAGACTCTTGAAATTCTTGGTATCACCACGTCAAGCCCACACTGCTTTTTGTATGCCTGGCACAGCGCCTCTCCGCAGCGCTTGCTCTCCGGATATCCGGCTCTTAGCGTATTGCAGTCTATATACCCAAGATATTCCTCATTAAACTTATCTACATCGCCGCGGTTCTCACCGTAAATCTCTACGCTTGATGCAAAGAGGAAACGCTTGGTGTTATGCTCTGCCGCATATCTTAAGAGGTTGTCCGTACCGATGATGTTCGTTGTGATGGTTCCGATCGGGTCACTCGAATATGCTACTGGGTGAGTGTTACTTGCAAGGTGCAGTATATAGTCCACCCTGCCAAGGTCTTTTTCCAGCGGTTTATTTATATCATATGAGATAAACTCAAAATTTTTGCTGTCATAACAGTATCCAAAGCGCGCCTTAGCTTTCTTTTCATCCCGTCCGATAGCATAGACCTTACAGTTAAGTGCATCTGTCGTGTTTTTGTACATAATAGCATCTATCAAAAAGAGCCCTATCATGCCCGTTGCACCGGAAATCAACATGGTCTTATTCGATAACTTTTCCCAGGGTAAAGGAAGGCCAGAAACCAGTTTTAAATCCTCCTGATACAATGAGCTGTCCCGCAAATTCATCCTCTTCCTCCTAATTTTTTTACGGCCGTCTTTTAAGCCATGTGGGAGGGTTACTCCTCTCCCTTCATCTTGCCGTTATCGGCCTCCTTCATCTTTAGCATAGCCTTAAACATCCGCATATCGTCCATAGTCGTAAGCTTTATATTCTTATCCGACCCGGCGGCAAAATAGAGGCGCTCACCCAGCTCCACCATCATGGTGTTTGTGTATGATGAGCCATAGATACCTATTTCCTTTTCAAATGCCTCGTGATATTTTGAATCAAGCAAATCAAAGCGATACGCCTGGGGTGTTGCAACACGGCGCAGTGTCTCCCTGGGTATGTAACTCACGGTAGATTCCTCATCGTCAATGACAAAAATCTGCTCGTTATATGGCATGGAGGTCACGGCGTTTCCATGTTTTTGGCACTTGACAATCACATCGGAGAGCACCGCTTCTTCCACCATCGGTCTTATGCCGTCATGGATAACGATGATATCGTCAGGTTTACACTTCCTCTCAAGATTGTACACGCCGTTTCGGATGGATTCCTGACCCGTACTTCCGCCTGCGACAACCCACTTTAATTTCGTGATGCCATACTGCTTTGCATACGCCCGCAAAACATCATGCCATCCGTCAATACACACAACCTCTATGGCGTCAATCTGAGGATGACGCTGAAAGCCCTCCAAGGTATATATGATTATCGGCTTATTTTCAACGTGGATAAACTGCTTTGGGATATCCTGTCCCATCCGCGAACCACTGCCGCCCGCAATTACTACTGCTACTGTCATTATTTCACCTCACAAACCTGATTTATCCCATAAATCAACTAAAATCTCAGAGCCTAAAATGGAAATATTCTCATTTTTTCCAAAGCTTTACAATACGCCAGTATAGCAAAAAATCCTCACATAGTACAGACTTTATTTATTAAAAAAAGATTTACGGGGCAAGTAGGCACCTACTCCTTATGCCTTATCTTTCTTAGAAAATGAAGACGTAGCTCTTCCCCTTATTATTATCCGCATTATACCCTCGCTTTTTAGCTCCGAAAGATATTTGGTATCCTCTGGAGAAACCTTTTTCATAACCTGCCAGGTAAAGAGCCACAAAAAAACTGTCAGCAGTATGATCCACACAAGCGTGATCACATCTGCACTGTAAAGACCAATACTCTGAAGAAGCGTAGGCAGATAATAGCCAAAATAAAATCCCATAATCACCATCAAAAATGAATAGTTTAAAAGCTTTTTGCTTATGAGATATATAAGTGCCACCACAGCAAATATAAACGCAGCAAAAACAATTCGCTCAAAAAAGGCAAGCAAATAATCTCCCACCGTAGCGCTAAGGAGCGGCTCCATATCTGTCAAAAACTGCTCCACATCCTCCGACTCAAGCATCTCTACCAGTCCCTCAAGCCCCACACCGTTTATAGAAACACCTATAAGCCAGTTATCAAAGATGCTAAGCTCCACGATAATCGCATCGATAAGCGAAAACCCAAGCGCAAATGTAAAGGCATTTCCAAGTCCGGATTTTTCCGGCTGATATGAAAAATATCTATATGCAAGCTCTATGCACAGGACAATAAGAGCGCATTCAATCAAAAGCCACAGTACCTGCCAGATATTTTCAAGCGCGGTTTTCATCCACTCATTTTGAATATTTGTAAAGATAAGTGTGCTAAGATACTCCCCGGCATAATCCACCAGATTTATCCACACATTACAGATAATGAAAAAAGACGCAATCCCTAAAATTATGCCCTTATGACCATCGGGATAAGCGCGTCTTATAAATACATATGCAAGTATCAGCAACAGCGGAAAAAACATCAGTATCAGGCTCATAACACTGACAGTTAAAGACGATACCGTTCTTGTCAAGTCGTAATCCATAATCCAACCTTTCCCTAACGCCTAAGGCATTCTAAATCCATCCCGAATAAAATAAGCTTAAGTGTATCAGACTTTTCCTTACCCTTGCTACGTTTACGTTCTGTTGCAGATTCTTATAATCGCCGTCTCTACGGCGATTTTTTCGTCCATCCTTCCGGTCTTTACCAGTTCCTCAAGCTCCACACACATTTTTACATAATCCATCAGCTGTTCATTTGAAAATGCACGGCTTTGCTTTATGGTCTTTGAAACCACAAATTCACGCATCTTAAGCTCGTAGGCAATCTGACCTGCCACGCTCCCTGCCGCCGCCATCTCTCGCACCAGCAAAAGCTGATTGCACTGTCTGCCTATGAGGTAGAGAATTCTCATGGAGGGCTCCCTTAGAGCAAGCAGATCGTAATAGAGGGATAGCGCCGTCTGGGTACGCCCTTCTGTCGCCGCATCTATCATGGAAAAAACCTGACTGGTCACCTGCTCTGTACAGACCGCCTTAAGATCCTCCATGGTAATCTCGTTGCGCTCTCCCACATAGCAGATCAGCTTTTCTAACTGCGTCCTCAGGTTTTGCATATTATCCCCTGCGCGCATCAAGAGGGCCTCGCACGCGGGGCGTGATATCTCCTTGCCCTCTTTTTTTAGTATCTGGGATGCCCAGGCTAAAAGATCCCTGTCAGATGGTTTGTTCATCTCACAGGCATAGCCGTATTTTCCCACGGCTTTATAGAGCTTACTGCGCCTGTCAACCTTTGACTCCTCAAACACAAGCACCGCCGTTTCAGGTAAAGCTGCTAAAAGCTGCACCCACTCATCGGATGCGGATGAAAAAAGTCCCGTATCAGTTAGCACCGCCAGACGATAATCCGAAAAAAAGGGCATGGTCATCAGAAAATCTCTCACCACAGCTGGGTCCGCTCCCTTGCCGTCATGAAGCATTATGTTCATGGTATCATCTCCGGCAATGGCCTTTGTAAGCTGCGCCTTATAGCTCTTTTTTAGAAAATCCTCCTCGCCGTACAGCAGATATACACGCTTAAAGCTCCCAGCCTTGATATCCGCGCTTATTACCTTCATCTATGCCAGCTCCTCCCACTCGGCGTAAAGCTCCTCCAGCTTTGCTGTGATTTCCTCTCGCCTCCGGTTTAACTCCATGAGCTTATCTACATTTGTAAAAACTTCCTCTTTAGAAAGTTCCTCATCTATATCGGCATTCTCCGCTTCCAGCCTCTCAATGGATTCTTCCACCTGCTTTAAGCGGTTTTGTCTCTTCCTTATGGCAGCCTGCTCTTCTTTTTGCGCCTGCCAGTCCTGCTTGTTGGATGTGACGGCCCTTTCTTCTAAGGGAGCCCCTGCCGCCTCCACCTTCTTTTCCAGATAGTAATCGTAATTTCCAAGATATTCCCGAATTCCATCCGGTGTAAGCTCTAGTATCCTGCTTGCAGTCTGGTTTATAAAATATCTGTCATGCGAGACGTAGAGCACCGTTCCCGTATAGCTGTTTAGGGCCTTCTCTAAAATTTCCTTTGACATGATGTCAAGATGGTTTGTTGGCTCATCAAGAATCAAAAAGTTCGCATCTGCAAGCATTAGTTTGGCAAGGGAGACTCTCCCCCTCTCTCCGCCGCTTAAATCACCGATGTGCTTATATACATCGTCCCCAGTAAAGAGAAAAGCCGCCAGCACATTTCTAATCTGGGTGTTATTCATCCTAGGGTGCTCATCACTCATCTCCTCAAAAAGGGTCTTGTCCATATGCAAAACTTGATGCTCCTGGTCGTAGTAAGCTATAGTGACCTTTGCCCCAATGCGAATTTTTCCCGCATCCGGAGCAAGCACCTCATTTATTATCTTTAAGATAGTGGTTTTTCCTGTGCCGTTATTTCCGATAATCGCCACATGCTCTCCGCGCCTTATGGAAAAGCTAAGATCTGAAAAAAGCTCCTGCTTGCCAAAGGATTTAGAGATACCCTCTACATTTAGTACCTCCACTCCGCTTACTATGGGAGGATTTAACTCAAAGCGCATGACATCATCCGCCATCTGCGGCTTTTCCAAAACCTCCATCTTTTCAAGCATCTTTTCGCGGCTTTCCGCCCTTTTTATGGATTTTTCTCTGTTAAAGCTTTTTAGCTTCTCGATAACAGCTTCCTGATGCTTGATCTGGGCCTGCTGCTTTAAATACTGCTTCATCGCCGCATCATATAAAGCCTGCTTTTTCTGACCATATGCGGTGTAATTCCCATCAAAAGAGGTGCATTTCCCAAGCTCTAGCTCCATGACCTTCATCACCACTCGGTCTAGAAAATATCTGTCGTGGCAGACAATAAGGACGCTGCCCGGATATGAGAGCAGATACCCCTCAAGCCAGGATATGGAGCCCATGTCAAGATGATTTGTCGGCTCATCCAAAAGCAAAAGCTCCGGCTTTGCAAGCAGGAGCTTTCCAAGGGCCACGCGGGTTTTCTGTCCGCCGGAGAGGGCACTGATCTGCTTTTTAAACTCCTCCTCGCCAAAGCCAAGCCCCTTTAACACTCCCACAGCCTCACTGCGATAGGAATACCCGCCCTTTAAGTCAAACTCATGGTTTAAGCGGTCATATTCCTCTAATACGCTTTCATCCGCCTGCCCCATACTCTGCTCCAGAGTGCGAAGCCTCTCTTCCATCTGTAGGATATCCGGTTTTGCAGACAGCACCGCCTCATATATCGTATGGTGATCCAAAAGATCCTGATGCTGTGCTAAGTATCCCACAGAGGCGCCCTTTGCGATTGTGACATCGCCCTCATCCGGCGCCATCTCTCCAACGATAATTTTTAAGAGCGTGGATTTTCCTGCCCCGTTTACACCAACCAGGGCAGCCTTCTGTTTTTCTTCGATATGAAAAGAAACCGCTTTTAAGACCTCCTGACCTACAAAGGCCTTGCTGACGCGGTTACACGCCAAAATTGTCACCTTTTCACCCCGCTGGTTATGCATGAAGCAAAAATTCTATATATCCCTTTTTCGCCTCATATATATCTGCTTTGCTTACAATCTCCCATGGAGCATGCATGGATAAAACGGCAATACCGCTGTCAATCACCTGCATTCCTAGGTTTGCCATGATATAGGCGATTGTTCCGCCGCCGCCAGCATCCACACTTCCAAGCTCCGCTGTCTGAAAGCATACATTGCCATCATCTAAGATCTTTCTAAGCTTTGCCATGTACTCAGCATTTGCGTCATTTGAACCGCTCTTTCCTCTTGAGCCTGTAAACTTGTTAAAGCACAGACCATGGCCAAGGAAAGCTGCATTCTTCTTTTCAAATGACCTAGCATAAAGCGGATCAAAAGCCCCGCTCACATCCGAGGAGAGCATGCAGGAGTTCATCAGCGCACGGCGCAGCTTGATATCCGAGTACTCATCTGTGATAGCGATAAGCTCCGCAACCATATTTTCAAAAAATCTGGAGTGCATACCGGTCGCCCCTACGCTTCCGACTTCCTCCTTATCAACCAAAATGCAAACGCCTGTTTTTTCCAGCTCCCCTGCCTCAAGCAGTGCAACAAGGGAGGGGTATACGCAAACCCTATCGTCATGTCCATATCCCATAATCATGCTGGAATCTATGCCAAAATCCCTCGCCTTACCGGCAGGAACGATCTCAAGCTCTGCGCTTAAAAAATCATCCTCATCGATGTCGTATCTATCTGCAAAGAGCTTTAGCATCCTCTCTCTTACAGCCTCTTTAGGATATTTGCAAGCTCCCTCATCTGACTCAGCGCTCTCTTTCTTATCAGAAATCTGCTCCCATTCCTCTTTTGAGATCGGCTCATTTCCGATAAGCAAATCAAGCTTTTCTCCCTCAATCACAGTCGCGGCAGGCTTTCCAAGCTGCTTTGCCGCAAGGTGTATTAAGAGATCCGTAATTCCAAAGACAGGATCGCTCTCATCCTCACCGATGACAACCGGAATAACTGTGCCGTCCTTTTTTGCCACAACGCCGTGAATGGCTAAGGGTATCGTCACCCACTGATATTTCTTTATGCCGCCATAATAATGAGTGTCAAGATAGGCAAACTCATCCTTCTCATACAGTGGCCTTTGTTTTACGTCAATACGAGGAGAATCCACATGGGCTCCTAAAATATTCATCCCCTCCTCAAGCGGGCGCTTTCCAATCTGAAAGGCGATAAGCTGCTTTCCCATACAGTTTGCATAGACCCTATCCCCCGCCTTAAGCTTTCTTTTTTCTTTGATCGCCTGCTTGATGTCGATATATCCGGCCTCCTCAAGAAGCTTTACCGAAAGGCACACACACTCCCTCTCCGTCTTTGCCTCTGAGATAAAAGCCTTGTAATCCTCTGCCAAATCATTTACGGCGCGCAGCTGCGCTTTGTCGTAGTTTTTCCATGCATTTACATTTTTCATAGTTTTTCGCTCCTCTACATACATCTCTATTCATTTAAGGCTTTGTAGAATAATTCTACAATCGCATCCGCCGCATGTCCGTCCCGCTTATCAAAAAACAGCTTTGCAAATGGCTCTATGCGCTCTGTCTCATAGTCTTCCTTTTGAATGGCCATGATAAGCTCGTCCAGTGTATATACAATTTTTCCCGGCACATTAAGCCCAAAATCAAAGTAAAAGTCCCTGTCTCTGATGTATTCTTCCAAGTCAAATGCATAAAACAGCATCGGAACCTTTAATAGCGATGCCTCAAATACCAGAGAAGAATAATCCGTGATAACCACATCAGCCACAAAGAGCAGCTCATTTAGCTCTGTCTCACCTGAGAGATCTAAAACCTGCTGTTTGTAGGTCTTTCTTACCGGCTGTGCCTGCTGCACAAACGGGTGATGCTTGATGATGATAGCATAATCCTCTCCTAGCACTTTGCAGACACGGTTTACATCAAACATGCCAACCGGGTAATATGCAGTCTGTCTCAGTGTCCCGCGGAAGGTCGGGGCAAATAATATGATCTTTTTACCTTTAAGATGCGAATACTTCTCGTAAAACTTATCTATCACCCGCTTGCGATAGTCCGCATCAAAGAACACATCTGTTCTGGCTATGCCCGTTGGGATAACATTCTCATCCGGAACGCCAAAGCCCTCGGCATAGCATTTCTTACAATATGTTGAGCTGACAGTGACATAGTCGTAATTTCGATGGTTGCGGGTCTTTTGCGTGGAGCCGTCAGGTTTTCCAAGCCTGGTAAATCCAAATGTCTTAAACGCACCGCAGGCATGCCACAGCTGAATAACCTTTGTATCCTTCTTGATATCCAGATAGTGGATCTGCGGCGTATATTCATCTAAGAATATTACCTTTGAGATGGCGCAGCTATGTGCGAAATTTTTAATTTCCTTCAAGCTCCACTGATGGGTATCCTTGGTTGAGAGAATGAACTGAATATCAAGCTTGGGATCATTTTTTATTTTGTCGTAGACATAGACAAAATTTCCGGACAGATCAGTTCTTCTCACGGAGATAAAGGTCACGCGATTATTTTGTATGGGTTTTTTCTTATAATGATTATAAAATTTAATGATCAGCCATGCCTTGATCTTCTGGTTTGAGATCTTAATATACGCAAACTTCTTGATACACTCATTTGCATGTTTTAATATAGTCCTTAGTGCCCCGGTTGTATCCCCCTTCGCCTCTGAGGGTATAACGCCAAAATGCGCCAGCACGCCGCCAAACAAAAACCAGGGAAGAAACAATATTCCCACCACAAACGCTACAGCGTCAAATACCACCGACAAAACGCTAGACACTGCCTGTGGATTAATTCCAGAAAACAACAGCACCCTGTTTTTTATGTGCTGCGCTGTTCTAAGGACAAATGTCTTTTCCTTATTAGTAAGTTTTACTATGCCAAATAGGCTTAGCACGGACTCCAAAATAAACCATGGAATCAAACATACGGCAAGGCCAAATGACACCAGGCGGTATAAAAATGACAACACCTTAACCGGAAAAGAAGGGTTGCAAATGGTCTTTGCCATCCGCTTGTTGACATCAAAATGCAAAACATTTCCTCTTCCGGAAACCGTAAATATTTTTCCGTCACACCTTTGCTTTTGCGGCGACATCACGACATTTATCTTTTCCTCGTAATAGTTTCCAAAGGCAAGATTTAAGTGCATGTCAAAGGGAAGAAATTTTTTTCTGGTATTCCAAAAGACATGCTCGAGCTGATATTTATATGTCGCTGTGAATTTACAGAGTCCATCCACATGCTCTACAGTATTTACCGGGATAGGGATCCTTCGATTCTCCTCACCATTGTCAAAATACATTGTAAGCCTTGGCTTTATGAGCTCATAGTAGGAATTGTTCATCAGTGAGGCTTTTGCCTCTTCTTTGACCTCTATTTTTTCCAGCTCGTCAAAGCCCAGTAAAGCTGCCTCAAGTATTGTTCCAGAAACAGTGATCTCCATTTGAAACCTATCGATGATAAGGTTTGCTATCTTGATATTATATCCCTTTTCCACAATTTCCTCCACAACTCACAAATGCTTCCCTACAATAAGTTTTCCGGCGTTTTTTTAAGTGCAAACCGCAGAACAGAGTGTCTCTCCCTCTCCTCCTCATCTGGGACAGTTAAGTAAGACCCATACATCCTTTTAAGATACGGCTCAGCCTCATTCATGCCGACAAAATTTTCGGTCTCAAACGGGCGGCGCTTTCCCGGAAAGAATACATCCCTTTCATATAGCTCTCCGAAGAAATGCTTGCGCCCGCTTGGAATGCTAACCCATTTTGAGGCATGATTTTTATAGATTGAAAGCCATTTTTCTGTAAAAAGAAGCCATCTCCTAAAAGAGATGATCGAAAAAATCCTTCCTATAAACACCTTTAGACGGATAGACGTATTAATCTCACTGTCCTTAGTATATTTAAGCAGTCTGTCCTTCTTGGTATACATGCGAACGCAGGAGCATATTAGGAGCAGCCCGTCGCTGATAATCCCGTGAAAAAATTTAAGCACTGGGTTTGAGAAGGTATTTTCAACCGGATAAATGTCGATGAAAATCCCCGCCTTTTCCTCATCCGTATCAAACACTTCCATAAATTCCGTGTTCTTTACGCGAACCTTCATAAAATGCAGGTCATATTTAGCGTCCGTCCTTACATCCTGCAGCCAGTATTTATCACCAAACTCACGCTTAAAAAACTCCGGAAATTTATCAAAGTCCATACGGGGCATACAGATGTCAATGTCATCATCCCACGGGATAAATCCCTTATGGCGAACCATCCCCAACATAGCTCCGCCCGCAAGGGCATAGGTCAGATGATATTTCTCACAGACATGGTCTATATCCTTCATGGCGCCCAGCAAAATTTTCTGAAGCCCTGCTATATCCTCGTCCGTCAGCTGATAAAGCTCCTTATTTCCGATCGCAAGCTTTCGCAGTCCGTTATAGGTCTCAAGCACCTCTTTGTCCTCTATTTCATAAACTTCCTGTATTCGTCAAGAACTTCGTCCGGCTCTCCGATCATCCTTATCTGTCCGTCATGCATCCACATAACTTTCGAGCAGAGCTCCTTTAATGTGGAAAGGCTGTGGGAGACGATCATCACTGTCCGGTTCTCATCGCCGATAAGGGTGCGCATCTTTTTCATACTCTTTTTTCTAAAATGCTCATCACCCACGCTTAGCACCTCGTCCACCAGCATGATATCCGTCTCCAAAATGACGGTTATGGAAAATGCAAGCTTTGAGTGCATGCCGCTTGAATAAGTGCGCACGGGCCTGTCTATAAACTCTCCAAGCTCTGAAAATTCGATAATGCTTGCCATTTTCTCCTGAATCTCCTTCTCAGAAAATCCCAAGAGAAGGCCCACCAGCATGATATTTTCCCTGCCTGTTAGGTTTATCTTAAAGCCAATGCCGATAGCTAAAAGAGCTACCGAATGGCCTTTTAGATCAATCAAACCCTGATCCGGTGAAAAAATGCCCGCAATGGCCTTTAACATGGTGGATTTACCGCTTCCATTTTTTCCGATAATCCCCCATATCTCTCCCCTTGGAACAGAAAAGGACACATCCTTCACCGCCTCAAAGCTGTCGTTTTTGTTTGACTTTCCCCGAAGCAGCATTTTCTTTATGGAGTATGACTTAAGTCTTTTATATGATATACTCAGATTTTTTACTTCGATCGCAATATCTTCCATTATACCACCTTGATATAGCTGTTCTCATTCTTATAAATCAGGCGAATGCCCAGGGCGGATATCAAAATTCCCGCAATAAACCAGGCACAAACCCACTTGTACTGTGCCATGGATTCATAGAGCAAGGCCCTTCTCGTGGACGAGATCATCACCGCCACCGGATTCCACTGCGTCACGTACTCTCCGACCTTTGTCCCAAATTTAGCGCCCACTCTCTTTTCCACATCATAAAAGACTCCGGTGGCATAAAACATCAGCCTCAAAACTATCCTGAGCACATTTGACAAATCCTCCACATAGACGCCAAAATGCAAAAGGAATGTGCATATTCCAAACGTCACCGTCATAAGAGCAAGTATCAGTGGGAAAATCCAGAGAACATTCCAGGTTACAGGCACTCTGTAAACGCCCATCATCACAAAGACGATGGCAAATGAGATCAGCATCTTAAATGTGTTCACATAGAGCTTTACAAATATCAGCATATATTTGGGCAGATAAACTCTGGAAACAATCGACTTATTGTTTCTGACAATCTTAACGCTGTCTGTCAGCATGTGGTTAAAAAACTGCCACATAGTGATGCCGATATAAATGAAAATAGGAAAATACTCTTCAGATGCGCCAAACACTACGCCAAACACAAACGCGTAGACTAACATAAAGCAAAACGGCTCTATCACCCACCAGAGCCAATTTAGGTGAGAATTTGCAATCTCCGCCCTAAGCTCTGACTGCCCCGCATATACCACATAATGAAAATATTTTTTTATGTCACCAACAAATCTCTTCATTATTCTTTACCCGTTTATTACTCCTAATACCCAATCCGTATATTGTAGCCTAAATCTTCTCATCTGTCCATATTTTTTTGCAAGAAGTAAAGGCCAAATAAACTTGGCCTCTCTCATCACACATAATTATTTTAAAAACTAATTAGCGCCCTTAACCGCTTAAATTTTACGCCCTCTATACACTGGCGCTGTATTTTCTGTGGAAAAACTTTGCCATCAAAAAATTTGAAACCTTTTTCCACACTTTATGCTTTTCCATAAATATATATGGAACTTCCTTGTAAGGAATCTGATTATGCTCCACCCAGACGTTTAGCAAAATCTCTCCGATGCGCCCAAACACCCTGGCTTCAAAAGGGTTATATCTGGAAATATCCAGACGTCCTTCCATCTCAAATAAAATATCAAAAAGCCATTCACAGTAGGCGTCATAGATGTCACGTCTTGCGATAAACATATTAAACATATGGGCGCTGGTGCGTCCCATGACAAGATCAAACTCACGCAGATACTCCGGACAGCGCTCCCAAATGACCTGTCGCGCAAGTTCTAATGCCTCCGGCTCATGCGTGTGCTCATAATGACTTCTCACCGTCTCTATAAAATAATGCCGCTTTCCGGGGAGTATCAGATTATAATCCTTAAAGATCTCCTCCATCTGGCTGCCTGTGAGCACACAGTCAAACTTATCAGTGCCCCTGCACTTTCCTCTAAAATGTCTGCGATAGTGCGCTAGCCCCACATAATCCGCCTTTAAATTCTTCCATGCCCAGTAGATTGCGGTCTCCTCGCAAAAGGTGGCATTTTTATTTGAGATATTGTCCCCGCTTCTATCCCCAATAAACCCTATATTTTTTTTAGGCTTGTAGCCGACATGGATCGGAAGATACACCGGATCCTTCGGCATACGATACGGCTTGTGAACCGCGACAAGTACCTTAATATCCATAAATTATACCAGTTGTAACCATGTGATAATCCCCCTGCTTTT
>CAZYLH010000003.1:0-13845 GCA_964648695.1 uncultured Lachnospiraceae bacterium
CCTTAATATCCATAAATTATACCAGTTGTAACCATGTGATAATCCCCCTGCTTTTGTCACTTTCGACAAAAAACCCCATATATTCCCCTATCATACCAAAATGAGGCGTGAATATCAAGCGTTTACAAACTGTTCACAAAAAAGTTACACTTATCCCTGTAAGTGAGCATATAAGTATGCAAAAAACGGAGCCACCATTTCTAATGACTCCGGTTAATCTAATATTTAAAACGCAAGCTTTTCATTAAGATAAGCACGAAGCTCTGAGATGGGGATACGAACCTGCTCCATTGTATCGCGCTCTCTCACTGTCACACATCCGTCATTCTCGCTCTCAAAATCATATGTCACGCAAAAAGGCGTGCCAATCTCATCCTGACGTCTGTACCTCTTTCCGATATTTCCCCTGTCATCATACTCACAGTTAAAATCCTTTGAGAGGTCTGAGAAAATCTTTTCCGCTGCCTCGCCAAGCTTCTTTGAAAGGGGCAGCACGGCTGCCTTTACGGGCGCTAAGGCAGGATGGAAATGCAAAACAGTGCGCATCTCTCCCCCCTCAAGCTCCTCCTCATCATAAGCAGCGCATAAAAACGCTAACGTCACGCGGTCCGCCCCGAGTGAGGGCTCTATTACGTAAGGGATGTATTTCTCCTTTGACTCATCGTCAAAATAGCTAAGATCCTCGCCGGAGGTCTCCTGATGTCTGGTTAGATCGTAATCCGTCCTGTCAGCTATGCCCCACAGCTCGCCCCATCCAAAGGGGAAGAGAAACTCCAAATCCGTCGTAGCCTTGCTGTAAAAGCTTAGCTCCTCCTGCTCGTGATCCCTTGCTCTCATCTGATCCGGCTTTATCCCAAGGCTTAATAGCCAGTCAATGCAAAACTGCTTCCAGTACGCAAACCAGTCCAGATCCGTGTCGGGCTTGCAGAAAAACTCCAACTCCATCTGCTCAAACTCACGGGTTCTAAAGGTAAAGTTTCCGGGGGTAATCTCGTTTCTGAAGGACTTTCCAATCTGGGCAATTCCAAATGGAACCTTCTTTCTGGAGGTTCTCTGTACATTTTTAAAATTCACAAAGATACCCTGCGCAGTCTCCGGGCGCAGATAAATAGTATTCTTCGCATCCTCCGTCACGCCCTGGAAGGTCTTAAACATCAGATTAAACTGACGGATATCTGTAAAATCCCTCTTTCCGCATGTCGGGCATGAAATCTCATGGTCGCGGATAAAATCCTGCATCTTCTCATTTGACCATCCGTCCACAGAACCGCCAATGTCTATATTATGCTCTGCGGCGTAGTCCTCAATTAAATTATCCGCTCTAAAGCGCTCGTGACATACCCTACAGTCCATCAAAGGATCTGAAAAGCCTGCCAGATGTCCGGACGCCACCCAGGTCTGGGGATTCATCAAAATGGCGCAGTCCACTCCCACATTATAGGGGCTTTCCTGCACGAATTTCTTCCACCATGCCTTTTTGACATTGTTCTTTAACTCAACTCCGAGATTTCCGTAATCCCATGTATTTGCAAGGCCGCCGTAAATCTCTGAGCCCGGGTAGATAAAGCCCCTGGACTTAGCAAGCGCCACAATCTTTTCCATTGTTATTTCCATGTAATCCTCCTTGTGCCAAACTCCCTACGTCGCACTCATTAGCGCAAAGCTGTCTGTCACTTAAATATTATGTACTGAAGGCTCTCGCTATCATCGACAGTGACAATGTTGCTGCTCTCTATCTCAATACCTTCCGTAATGTAGACCACTTCTCCCTCAAACTGAAGTCTTCCGGAAAATTCAGTTGGCATATCGCCGTTAAATCCCAAAACGCAGACATAAAGCTCTGATGTGTCCTCATCCTCTAGGTCAACCGTATTTCCGTCCTCGTCATAAAGTGTCACATCAATTGTGATACCGTATTCTTCCAGTTCATCATAGAGGCATATCACAAATGTCTCCCAGTCCGAAAAATACTCGTTAATCTCCTTGTTAAACGCCAGATAATCCTCTGCGCTCGCATAATCTAACTGAAGCGTTAAAACGTCATCCTCAACCGTTATGCTATTTATCGCAACCGGAAGCGTCTCATCCGTCTCATCTGCGTATGCATATGCAAGGCCCTGCTGCTCATTATAGCTTATCACAACGGGCTCAACATAATCCTCGGTAAACTCGTCAATGTCATAATAGTCCTCAGAAAACTCCTCCACGTCAGCGGCGCTTATAGTGCCGTCACGTCTGATAAAGAGACTTGATTCTGTGATGAGATAAGGATACTCCTCCACAAGGTCCGTCGCACCCGGGTCGTTAAATTTATTCGAATCAGAATCAGAAGAGCTGCGGCTACAGGCCCACACGATTCCTACGACCACGACAGCCGCCAGTATCAATATCCATGCTTTTCTCATAGCTTCTCCTCCAAATTTTGTCGCTCGTCCCATTCTACTATGTTTTAAAGCTTTAATCAAGCATTGTTTCTGCGCAGAGTGTTACAAATTGTTTGAACTTTTGTAAAAAATCGCTTTTACAAGTCCGCAAGCTCCTATATAATAATCAGTGATAACAAAATAAGGAGGCCAAAAAATGACCCGTATTCCAAATGATCCTGTAATGCTTCTAAGCTATGTAAATTTAAAGCTCCGTGATTTTTACCCATCCCTCGAGGAGTTTTGTGAGGCAGAAGAGACTGATATGTCAGAGCTTACTAAAAAGCTTGCGGCAATAGATTACCACTATGACCGCTCCCTAAACAGCTTTGTATAATCACTCCAAAATAAGCTCCAGAGATTTAAATCTGCGTCCTACGTAGTAGTGGTAATACTGCTCCATTACTCTGCAAATGACCTCCAAAGCCTCCTCTGAGACAGAAAATGTATATAACTTGCCTAAAGGCACAGTCTCTACAAACTGCATGGCAAGAAGCGCTGCCGAGTTTAAATAGGGAGCGCTTTTATTGTCTGCGCACTTCCCACAGCTTATCCCCTGCTTGTTTAGGAGAAAAAAGCCCTTTCTTACGAGTTTTTTGCATGAAACACACTCAAAAACCTGTGGCGCTTCCCCGTTAATTACCAGGATCCTGAGTTCAAATACAAAGCGCACCAGCTTCTTTTTAAGGCTTGGCTTTAGGAGTGCCTTTAAAGTGACAAAAATTAGATTTACAAGCTCCTCCGCCTCCACATTTTCCTCTGAAAAATGTCCGGCCAGCTCCAAAAAATAGGTTCCGTAGCTTACCGCCTCAAAATCCATGGCAAGCGCGTCAAAGCTTTCCACAATCTGCGCCGAGCGCAGTCGATACGCCGTTCTGGTGCGAACCAGAATAAACCTTGCAAAGGTAAATGTTCTGCAGGCGGCGATGTACGGGGATGTGGGGCGTCTTGCTCCCACCGCAAAGACGCTGATCTTTCCAAGCTCCCTTGTGAGAAGCACCAGCCTCCTGTCGTATTCCCCCGCCGGCGCGGAAAAAGAAACCACGCCGGTCACCTCTATTGTATCCTCCATGGTTTCCACATCCCTCCGTCACATTTATTTTAGATCACTCGGGTCATACCCCAGGCTCTTTAAAAAGCCCTGGTTGTCCCGCCATTCCTTTCGCACCTTGACAAATATTTTTAAATTTATCTTGGCCCCCACCACGCCTTCAGCGTCTATCCTTGCCTGGGTGCCAATCCTTTTTAGCATCTGACCGCCCTTTCCTATGATAATCCCCTTATGGGATTCCCTCTCACAGATGATGGCAGCCTCCACGTCATACATGCCGTTTTTTCGCTCCTTCATGCTCTCGATCTCCACAGCTATACCGTGGGGTATCTCATCCTGAAGCAGACGAAGTGCTTTTTCCCGGATGATCTCCGCAACAATCTCCCTTACCGGCTGCTCCGTCACCGTCTCCTCGTCATAATACATTGGCCCGTACGGCAGAAAGCCAAAGACCGCGTCCATCACCGCGGGGACATTTGTCGCCCGCAGTGCGGATACCGCTATGATCTTATCAAAATCTCCCTCTTTCTCATATGCCCTGATGGTCTCGTTTAAGCGATCCTTTGAAACCGTGTCCATCTTGTTGACAATCAGGATCACAGGAGTTTTTTTTGATGCAAGCTTTTTTGCAATCTCCCTGTCTCCGGGGCCGATATATGGATCCGGCTCTACAAGCCACAGGACAACATCCACCTCATCTAAGGTTTTGTTTGCCACCCCAACCATATATTCCCCAAGCTTACTCTTTGCCTTATGCATTCCAGGGGTATCTAAAAATACCACCTGTCCGCACTCATCAGTGTAAACGGTCTGAATGCGCTTTCTGGTTGTCTGGGGCTTGTTTGAGGTAATGGCAATTTTTTGTCCAATCAAATGGTTCATCAGCGTGGACTTTCCGACATTTGGTCTGCCAATCAGCGTCACAAACCCGGATTTTTTCATTTTCTCATTCATATGTTATTTCCCGCTTTAAGGCAGCACTGGCTTTAGTGAAACATCTCCGTCACTGTTTTAAAAATATCCTTATCCGCCTCAATCTGAGTGGCATTTCCTACCGCGCAGATACAATCCCGCTCCATAGCCTTTCTTAAGTACACTGCAAGCGCGCGAAGATCATCAAGCGTAGTCGCAAGAACCTGATCTCTTGTTTTTTGCATATCTTCCACGGTTATACCTGTCAGATATGCGGTGAGAGATACGCTGCCCTTTTTAGCTGGAGTCAGCGGTGCGTCAAGCTCATTGATGGCTCCTAGAATGTACTTTGTAAGATCTCTGTCTGAAAGCTCTAGCTTTTCTACCACATCGGCTGCATCTAAAAATACCTGGGAGGTGACCGCACACTTCGGATCCCTAAAGGAAGTCATGCATACATCACCGTTTCTTAAAAACTGAGCTCCGCAGCCATAGGCGCCGCCCTTTACGCGGATATTTACCCAGAGATACTCATACGTCATCCACACCTTAAGCACCCTTAAAACTCCGGTATATTTCATCTCCGGGTCTTCTAGTTTGTAATTTCCGCAGCGGGCAATGTAGTTTACCTGTGAAGCCGTCTTAAAGCCCTCGTTCTTTTTCTCAAATGTAAGATTCCAAGGGGACTCTGCCACCTCAACATCAGGAAGTGAGCCCATAAGCGCCTCGGACTGCTTAGCAAAGCGCTCATAATCCTTCTCCTCTCCGGTAAAGCTCACCAGCAAATTCTTTCTGCTAACAAGCTTTTTTAAAACTTCGTTAAGGCGCAACGTAAACCCTTTAATGCGCTCATCAAAGTTGGCGTCCAAATCCTCCAAAAACTGGTAGAATGCCACGCCGCCCTTTAGATCCACCAGGCAGGCATCCTCGGCATAGTAGCTAAACGCACGGGTGGCCGCAATCAGATCTCCGCGCTCTAGTATGGTAGTGCTAAGTCTTGCCTTAGCCTTTGAGATAAGCTCGCGGATACGCTTTTGATCTGAAAAATCAGAGCGGAGAATGATTTCCTCCAAAAGTCCAAGGCCGTCTTTAAGCTGTGCTGGCAAAACCTTTAGGGACATCTCCAGCTTTACAATGCTGTTGTTGTCCTTATCGCAGTAGATATTTAGCGCAGATGCGATGCCGCCGGTTTTAATCATGATCTCATCGCCAAGATCCTTATAGCTGTAATTCTCTGTGCTAACCATCCCCAAAAACATCTGTAGCAGGGATGCATAAGGGATATCCTCACCCGTCAGCCCGTGTCCGTCAAACTCTAAGTTGATGTAGGAAATGCCGCCGGAAAAGAGCTCGTGATGAACCGCCATCACCTCCCCAAGCTTCTTCTCCTTTATATATAAAGGCGCAGTCTTTTTCTTAACATCATCCACACTGAGCATGGGGATCATTTCAAGCTCCTCCTCAGTAGAGGGAGTTTCCTGGAACTTCTTTAGTGCCTTTGTGTGCTCCACTATCTGTCTTATCTGCTCATCAGAAAGGCTCTCTCTGATAGCTGCAAGCTTGTCTGTGAGGGCTTTTTCCATCTCCTTGGCGTAGCCCTTTTTTGGTGCGAGTAAAATGTTAGCTCCGTGTGTGTTATCCAAAAGCTTTGTCTGGATCAGTTTTTCAAAATAGTCCGTCTTAATCGTCTCTCTTAGCGTATCATAGGTCTTTTGGAAAGCCATGGTCTCAAACGCAGCCATGTCATCATAAAGCCATCTTGAAAGGCAGTTCAGCCCATATATCAGGCCCTTTGGATAGCCTCCAAAATCTGCTTCCTTTGCCCTAAACTCCATGTCGTTAAGTCCTGCTAAGAGGGATTTTTTAGATAGCCCCTCATTTATAAGACGCTCTAGAGTACTATTTATGATCTCTCTAAACTGCTCTGCCTGAGACGTATCCGCTCCCTTTGCAATGATAACAAAATACGGCTGACGAACATTATCCTCATAATATCCGTAGATATCCGCACCAATACCCGCGTCAACCAAAGCCTGCTTAACCGGTGCGCCTGGCGCACCAAAGAGAACATATGCCAGCAACGCATATGCCGTATTCTCAGCCATGTCAAGTCCCGTTCCCACTGAGCGTGCCCATGCAAGATAGGAGTTATTCTCCTCACTCTCATTCTCGCCGATGCTGTAATAAGCGGAGGTGTTTTTTATTTCTTTAAAAGGCTCCTGCAGCGCCACCATAGAATCAAGCTCTAGATGATCATAGTGGCTTAAATACTCAGCATCAATCCAGGAAAGCCTCTCCTCCATATCCATATCCCCATAGAGATATATAAAGCTGTTTGAGGGGTGATAATATGTCCTGTGAAAATCCAGAAACTGCTCGTAGGTCAAATTCGGTATGTCAAGCGGATAGCCGCCGGAATCCTTGGCATAGGCATTGTCCGGATAAAGCGCCTTCATTATCTCCTCTTCAAGGACGCCATCCGGTGATGAATAAGCGCCCTTCATCTCGTTGTAGACAACACCGTTATAGATGAGGGGAGAATTTTCGTCCTCCATCTCATAATGCCAGCCCTCCTGCTCAAAAAACATGGGATTTTTATAGATATTGGGGTAAAATACCGCATCCATGTAGACACTCATTAAGTTCTTAAAATCCTGCATATTGCAGCTTGCCACAGGATAAACCGTCTTATCGGGGTAAGTTATGGCATTTAAAAAGGTGTTTAACGACCCCTTCACCAGCTCCACAAAAGGATCCTTTGCGGGATACTTATCAGAGCCGCAGAGCACCGTGTGCTCTATAATATGCGCCACGCCGGTGCTGTCCTTTGGCGTAGTCCTAAAGGCGATTGAAAAAACCTTGTTGTCATCCGCGTTTTCCACGCACAAAATCTTGGCTCCGGTCTTTTTATGGCTTAAGAGATATCCCACGGACTGGATCTCCGGCAGACTCTGCTCTTTTACAAGTACATACTCCTTCGGTATTACAAAGCTCATAACTCCTCCTCGCCGTATCTATCTGCGGCTACTTAACTTTTTTCTTCATCCGGCATGCGAAGGATATCCCCCTCCTGCGCCGGCCCACTTAAATCAAGATGGATAATCTGCCTGGGATGTGGGCAGCTCTCTATCGGCTCGCCCTGATCATCCCTCATCTGCAAAACCTTTGCAAAAAGCGTGCTGCCATCCGGCTTCATAATCTCAATATCATCCCCCACAGAAAACTTATTCTTCTGCTCTATGATACTAAGACCCTTATCATCTATTTCTTTAACAGTTCCCAGATATGTGTAATTTTTTATATAGGTATTACTCGCATAGATCTGTGTGTTACCATCCGGCTTTCCAAAAAAGAAGCCCGTTGTGTATTCTCTATATGTACCCTTGCAGATCTCCTCTTTATACATGGGAAGATTTTTTTCATACAGCGCCGGATCCTTTACGTAGTCGTCTATGGCACGCCTATACACTCTGCCCACCGTAGCGACATAGAGCGCCGTCTTCATACGCCCCTCCACCTTAAAGCTGTCAATACCTGCGGATATCAGCTCAGGTATATGCTCCACCATGCACAGATCCTTGGAATTAAAGATATATGTTCCCCTCTCGTTTTCATCTACAGGAAAGTACTCCCCGGGACGTTTTTCCTCCATCAGCGCATATTTCCAGCGGCAGGGATGGGTGCATGCCCCCTGATTTGCATCTCTCCCGGTCATAAAGGCACTTAACAGACACCTTCCAGAGTAGGAAATGCACATGGCGCCGTGAACAAATGTCTCTATCTCAAGCTCATCCGGTATGTGCTCTCTAATCTCGCGTATCTCATCTAAGGACAGCTCCCTTGCACTCACCACCCTCTTTGCGCCAAGCTTATGCCAGAAGTTAAATGTGTTATAATTTGTGTTATTTGCCTGGGTGGAGATGTGTATCTCAATATCCGGACAGACTTCTCTTGCAATCATAAAGATGCCGGGGTCGGAGATTATCAGGGCGTCAGGCTTAATCTTCCCCAGTTCTTTAAAATATGCCCTTACCCCGTCAAGGTCTTCGTTGTGGGCAAGAATATTTGCCGTTATGTAAACCCTTACACCCCGCTCATGGGCAAAGGCTACTGCCCTCTCCATCTCTTCCCGGGTAAAATTTTTAGCTCCTGCCCTGAGTCCAAAGGCATCGCCTCCGATATAGACCGCGTCCGCTCCATAGCGCACCGCCGTCATAAGCACCTCTAGGCTCCCCGCAGGAAGTAATAATTCTGGTTTTTTTATCATTATCTTTCCCTATATGAGAGAGCCACCCCGTCACCCACGTTTAATACCGCGCTTGAAAGCCCCTCCGTATGATACAGCGCATACAGATACTCGCGCATCCTTGCATGGATGGTACGGTTTCTGCGGGTCACGGCAAAGCGCGACTCTAAGATATCCCCCTCCTGTAAAACATTGTCGGTGATGAGAACCCCTCCGGGTGATAGGAGCTTTAGAATTTGCGGCAGCCATGTGATATACTGCGCCTTGGCAGCGTCTAAAAAAATCAGATCAAACTGCCCCGTAAGCTTTTGCAGGAAAGCCCCCGCATCCCCCTCTAAAAGGGAAATGCGAGAGGCCAGCCCCGCTTCTTTTATATTTTGTTTTGCCGCCTTTATGCGCTTTTCATAGCTCTCAATTGTGGTGATATGGGAAGTATCCGGCAGGGCCTTTGCCATCATGATCGCAGAATACCCAACCGCCGCGCCGATTTCAAGCACCTTTTTTGGAGATTGCACCCGCAAGAAAAAGCGCATAAGCTCCTCCATCTCTCTTCTAATGATAGGAACTCCGTCTGCCTGCGCACTTTCACGAAGTTTTTTTAAGAATTCATCCTCGTCGTCCGCTAGCGACTGCAGGTAAACCATCAGCCTGCTCTCATCAATATTCATGTGGTGCTCTCCGGTCCGTCGTTGAAGGTTTCTAATATTTCTCTTGACGAGCTTTTTATATCGATTTCATAAGTGCCCGGCAAAACGTCCAGATCAAAGATCACGCTCTGAGCAAAAAAAACATATGCACTGTCAATGATCCCGTTTTCCTCTAACTCTTCCCCGACTGTGAGGACATCTGCGCCCTCATCGATGGTAATCTCCACAACCGCAGAGTCCACATCTCGCTCCTCGCGGTCAAACACTTTATACCCAAAGCTGTACATCTGCTGCGCACCGATTATCCCCACAAAGAGTGCCAAAGTCCCCAGAAGAACCCACAGGGCATTGCTTATAAGGCTTAGGCTCATGCCATGGAGCTTTTCCTGAGAGATTTTATGCTTTGTATTCTGTTTGACTATGGTTGCCTTTTTTTTCATCGCTTTCGCCTTCTCTCATGTCACACTTCCATGATAATGGGCAGGATCATGGGATTTCTCTTGATGCGCTTCCACAAAAAATCTCCTAACTCATCCTTGATACAGTTCTTAATACGGCCCCAGTCGGATATATTTCTGCCGGTGCAGTTTTCAACCGCGTTTAGGACGATAATATGCGCCTCCTCCATAAGGTTCTCGGACTCACGCACATAGACAAAGCCCCTTGAGACGATATCCGGTCCCGCAAGAAGATTGTTTGTGCCCTTCTCGAGTGTGAGCACCACAATGATGATGCCATCCCTTGCCAGATTCTGCCTGTCCCGCAAGACGATGTTTCCCACATCGCCAACGCCAAGGCCATCCACTAAGACATCCCCGTGGGTTACCCTGTCCACAACCTGCGCAGAATTATTGTCAAACTGCAGCACATCGCCGGACTGGAGCATAAAGACGTTTTCCTTTGGAATATCCATGGCGATCGCAATATCACCCTGCGCCTTTCTGTGGCGGTATTCTCCGTGAACCGGCACAGAATACTTGGGCCGAAGGAGCGCATACATCAGCTTAATCTCCTCCTGGCACGCATGGCCGGAGACATGGGTGTCCTGATAAAATACCTTAGCGCCCTTCATGGTCAGCTCATTTATTACCCTTGATACCGCCTTTTCATTTCCAGGGATGGGATTAGAGCTTAGGATGATCACATCGTTTGGCTTGATGCTCACCTTTTTGTGAGTATTTGTCGCCATTCGTGACAAAGCCGCCATGGATTCTCCCTGGCTTCCCGTGGTGATAAGCACCGTCTTCTCATCAGGATAATTCTTTAAATTTTCTATGTCAATAAGCGTCCCTTCCGGGATGCGGATATATCCCAGCTCTGATGCAATGTTGATAACCGTCACCATACTGCGGCCTTCAATGACCACCTTCCTGCCGTATTTGTAGGCAGAATTTATTATCTGCTGTACACGGTCAACATTTGAGGCAAAAGTAGCCACGATAATGCGGTGATCCACATTTTCTGCAAACAGATTGTCAAAGGTTGTTCCAACCGTCCGCTCCGACATGCTAAAGCCCGCCTTGGTGGCGTTGGTGCTGTCGCACAGCAGAGCCAAAACTCCCTTTCTGCCAAGCTCTCCAAAGCGCTGCAAATCCACCACATCCCCAAACACCGGAGTATAGTCAATCTTAAAATCCCCGGTGTGAAGCACAGTGCCAAGCGGTGTAAATATAGCCAGCGCCGCCGCATCCGCAATGCTGTGGTTTGTTCTTATAAATTCCACCCTAAAACAGCCCAGTGTTATGTTCTCGCCGTAGGAAACCACATGGCGCTTCACCACGTCCAACATCTCGTGCTCTGCAAGCTTATGCTCTATAAGGGCGGTTGTAAGCCGCGTTGCATAGACGGGGACATTGATCTCATGGAGCACATATGGCAGTGCGCCAATATGATCCTCATGTCCATGCGTGATCAGAATACCCTTCACCTTGTTAGCATTCTGTTTTAAGTATGTGATATCCGGTATTACCAGATCTATTCCCAGCATGTCCTCCGTGGGAAAGGACAGGCCGCAGTCCACAATAATAATACTGTCCCCATATTCAAAGGCAGTAATGTTCATTCCGATGGACTCTAATCCGCCCAAGGGAATAATTTTAAGTCCGTTCTTCTTTTTCTTATAATCCAAATTTAACCTCCATTTTTTCTGTGCAGTACACACATTTCCTCTTACTCTTCCTCATCCATCAGCTCCTGAAAAATTTTGCCGATGTAATCAAGCTCACGATCATCATCCACCGGCACATAGCTGACCTCCTCTGTCTCTGACACTCCGACCTCTTTAAAAATATAACATTCTGCGTCTAAATCCTGTGTCTCGGATACCAGGATATAGTTGACTCCCCCCACGCGGGTCGCCTCCAAAACAAAAAGCTCTGCCTCCTGATCATCCTCATCCAGAAATGTTATCTTCTCTAACTTACTCATTTTCTATTATCCTACCAGTTTTACTGCCGAGGTAATCCTCCAGAATTAACACCGCGGCAACCTGATCGATATATTCCTTTCTTCTGCTTTTTTCTATGCCGTTTTTTATGAGGATCTCATCCGCCTCCCGGCTTGTCAGCCGCTCATCCACCATGTGTATAGGCAGTCCCGTCCTTCGCTCTAACATCCTGGCAAATTCCAAAGTTTTTTTAACGCGCTCTCCCGCCGTGCCGTCCATGTTATAGGGGCATCCCAAAACCAGTTCTGTGACCTTTCTCTCTAAAATAAGCTCCTCAATCCTGGCACAGGTCCTTCTAAGCTTATTTTCCTCTTTTCTGACGATGGTCTCAAGCGGCAGAACCGTCATATTTAAGGCGTCCGTCACAGCCACCCCGACAGTTTTGCTGCCATAATCAAGTCCCATTATACTCATAACTTAGCGCTTTTCGGATTTAAACTTCACATCTATATAGTTCTGCAGCATTTCCTCTAAAAGCTCATCCCTCTCCGCCTTCATGATAAGGCTCCTAGCACCGTTATGGCTGGTGATATAGGTCGGATCCCCTGACATAATGTATCCGACAATCTGGCTTACCGGATTATACCCCTTCTCCACCAGCGCTAAATATACTCTCTCAAGAATATCTCCTACCTGCAGCTCCTTTTCAACTTGAACCTTAAAATACTGGGTATGCTTCATCTCCGCCATTTCCGCCTCCAAGCCACTTTCTTATATGCACAAATTTTTAATTTTTGTATAATTGATACTTGCATTGCTCCGCATAATTTTCTCTCACAATCCTAAAACACCCAAAATCCACTCATTTTTCCAGCGAAAAATGGCTACTCTTAGGAGCTTATGTATCATATTCTAGTACATTTTCACCTGCGTTTCAAGGCTTTTAGCTACTTTGCTCTAAAAAGGCTCAAAAAGCATTACCTCATCCGTCAGGGCTTTTGTAAGTCTTCCCTTATAAATTGTCCCAGAAACTGCCCCTTTCGCCGGAAGCAAAAGAGCAGCCCTTACATACTCCTTTGTATACCCCACAAGATAATTTGCACCCTCTATCTCCTCTTCTTCCTCTAACAAAACTGCCACCTCTCGCCCAATAAGGCTTTTCCTGTATTCTGCAGAGAGCTGCCCTGTCAGTTTTAAAAGCCTTGCGCTTCGCTCTGCCTTTATCTGCTCTTTAACCTGTCCCGGCATGGAGGCCGCCACGGTGCCCTGCCTTGCGGAATACTTAAAGACATGCATCTCGTAAAGTCTGCATTCTGCAAGAAAGTCATATGTCGCCTCAAACTCCTCATCCGTCTCCTGCGGAAATCCCACGATCACATCTGTGGTGATGGCGGGATTATCAAAAACTTCACGCAGGATTTTACATTTTTCAGCATACTCCTCCACCGTGTAGCGGCGGTTCATTCTCTTTAAAACGCTATTACACCCGCTTTGCAGGGAGAGATGAAAGTGCGGGCATATCTGCGGTATTTTAGCAAGTGAAACTGCAAACTCACGAGTGATTATGCGGGGCTCTAAGGAGCTAAGGCGAATTCTTAAAATTCCGGGGACATGTGAGATAGCTTTTATCAGCTCTAACAGGTAATTCCCTGCAAAGGTCTGTCCGCCGTAATCCCCTTCCCTTCGCAGCTTATCAAGCCCGTAGGAGCTTAAATGTATGCCGGTTAAGACAATCTCCTTTACCCCTGCTGCCGCTAGCTCACTGACCTCCTCTAGCGTATCCTCTAAAGACCTGCTTCTTATGCGCCCCCTGGTGTATGGAATAATGCAGTAGCTGCAAAACTGATTGCATCCCTCCTGCACCTTTACATACGCTCTGGTACGTGCTCCGGCCCCTGAAATGCTAATCCTCTCATAGCAGTCACTTTTTCCTATATCAGTATAGAAAAAGCAGTCCTCCCGCCCGTTAAAATATTCCGAAAGGATATCCGTAAGCTTTGATTTTTGGTCGTTTCCTATGGCGATGTCAACACAGGCGTCACCCATAATCTCCTCGCCGCGCGCCTGAACGTAACACCCCACAGCCACCACCAGCGCGGCCGGATTTTGCTTTTTTGCGCGGTGCAACATCTGTCTGGATTTTCTGTCCGCGATATTTGTCACAGAGCAGGTATTTACTA
>CAZYLH010000003.1:13945-33208 GCA_964648695.1 uncultured Lachnospiraceae bacterium
AACATCTGTCTGGATTTTCTGTCCGCGATATTTGTCACAGAGCAGGTATTTACTATATACACATCCGCAGGTTCATCAAATGGGACAATCTCATAGCCATCCTGCCGCAGTGCCTCTCTCATTACCTCTGTCTCATAAAAATTCACCTTACAGCCCAGGTTATGAAGGGCTGCTCTTTTTGAAACGCTCATTTTCGTTTTTCCTTAAAATCACATGTTTATGCTTGACTTTTATCCGGGAAATAGCTACTATAAAGGCAGCAATTAAGTGCTCAACAAAGCAAAAAACTTAGGAGGTGTTTTACATGCAAACAGTACAGATTTCTCTTAACTCCATTGATAAGGTTAAGTCCTTCGTGAATGATTTAACCAAGTTTAACGCGGATTTTGACCTTGTATCCGGCAGATATGTTATCGATGCAAAGTCCATCATGGGGATCTTCAGTCTGGATCTTTCCAAGCCCATAGACCTTACCATCCATGAGCAGGGAGATATCGCTCCTATCTTAGAGGCTCTAAAGCCCTACATAGTTTAATCCGGCTTAACCCAGATGGTTTCCACAGTTTCTAAAGCGGTCTGCATAAGCTCATCTATTTTTTCTGTAAGATGGGTTTCAGACCGCTTTATGTGTTTTAGAACGGGCTTTGTGACCGGGTGCTTTGCCACAAAAATTGTGCAACAGTCCTCATAGGGAAGGATTGATGTCTCAAAGGTTCCTATTCTTTCTGAAATCTCCACAATCTCCTGCTTATCAAGACCCACGCACGGTCTGTACACCGGCATGGTGCACACCTCATTTGTGACCAGCATGCTTGCCATCGTCTGTGAGGCAACCTGACCTATACTCTCGCCTGTAACCAGTCCCAGACAATCGCTCTTTTCGGCGAGTATCTGGGCGATTTTCATCATGTACCGGCGCATGATGATCGTCAGCTCATCATGGGGGCATTTCTCATAGATATACATCTGGATATCCGTAAAATTCACAATATTTAAATTGATGGGCCCCGCATAGCGCGCCACAATCTTTGCCAAGTCTATAACCTTTTGCTTTGCCCACTCGCTGGTATACGGCGGAGCGTGAAAGTAGGTGGCGTCAAGCTTACAGCCGCGTTTTGCTATCATATACCCTGCCACAGGGCTGTCTATTCCTCCGGAGAGCAAGAGCATGGCCTTGCCGCTTGTCCCCACGGGCATACCGCCGGGCCCCTTAATCTCCTTTGAATACAGGTTGATAAACTGCTCCCGGATCTCAATATTTATGAGAATCTCCGGCTTATGAACATCAACACGCATCCCTGGAAAATGCTCTAAGATCGCCTCGCCAAGATCCTCGTTAATCTCCTGTGAGGTCTTAGGATAATTTTTCCTTGCGCGTCTTGCATTCACCTTAAAAGTGCTGGTGCAGTCTTTTCCGTATATCTCTCTTACATAGTCTAAAACCTGCTCTGTAAGCTTATCAAAGCCCTCATCAGGCATCTGCACAACGGGGCATATCCCCGTGATCCCAAACACCTTATTTAAGGCATCCGTCACCTCGTCCACATCGCAGTCACTATTAGCCTCTGCATAGATTCTTCCCGGCTGCTTATATACATGCAGATCGCCTTCAACGTTTTTTAGGGCTCTTCGCATCTGCTTTAAAAGGGCGTCCTCAAACAGGAATCTATTTTTCCCCTTAAGGCCGATCTCCGAATACTTGATCAGAAATACTTTAAATTTCATCAAATTTCTCCTTTAGCTTCGCTTAAAACGCCTAAGCACCGGCAGCAGCTCCTTTAGAGCCGTAACGGTGCAGTCTATCTCCTCCTGCGTTGTAAACACTGACATGCTAAAGCGCAGTGTGGCGTTTAAATGTTCCTTTTTTAACCCCATTCCCAAAAGAGTGGCGCTTATGGCAGGGTGATTTGTGGCACAGGCTGAGCCAGATGAAACGTAAATGCCCCTCCCTTCCAGCGCATGAAGCAAAACCTCACTTTTATCGATCCCATCAAAGCTTGCGCTCACCACATGCGGCGCACTGCCACGCCCCGGCAGTCCGTTTACAAAAACCCCCTCGATAGCGCTAAGCTCCTTTAAAAAATAGTCTCTTAGTAGATAGAGCCTTTCCATATCCTCTGTGAGGTTTTTATATGCCATCTTTGCAGCAAGCCCCATCCCGGCAATACCCGGGACATTTTCGGTTCCGGATCTCATCCCCCTTTGCTGGCCGCCTCCTGGCATTAGAGGCTTTATGCGAACGCCATCTTTTACGTATAAAAATCCCACGCCCTTTGGGCCATGAATCTTATGTGCGCTTGCAGTAAGCAAATCCACTTTTAGCGCCTTAGGGTGAACAGGAAGCTTTCCGTAAGCCTGTACCGCATCCACATGAAAGAGTGTCCTTGGATTTTCCTTTTTTATAATCTCCCCCGCCTCGCCGATTGGCATTATAGAGCCGACCTCATTGTTGACATACATTATGGATACCAAAACCGTATCCTGCCGCATTGCCGCCGCCAGGTCGTTAAGGTTAATCCTCGCGTTCTCATCCACGGGCAGATACGTCACCTCAAAGCCAAGCTCCTCAAGAGCTTTCATGGATTCAAGTACCGCCGGATGCTCAACGCTTGTGGTGATCAAATGCCTGCCATTTCGCTTATTTGCAAGAGCGCCGCCTATTATCGCAAGATTATCCGCCTCCGTACCGCATGAGGTAAAGATGATCTCCTTTTCCTGACTGTGAAGCGTCTTTGCGATCCTTTGCCTTGCCTTTTGTATATGCAAAGCCGCTTCCATCCCCTTTTTATGCATGGAGGAGGGATTTGCGTACTCCTCATTCATGATTTGCAGCATAAGCTCCTGCACCGCCAGAGAAACCTTAGTGGTCGCAGAATTATCCAGATAGATCTCCTTCACCTTTAACTCTCCCAAAAAAGCATTAAAGCTCATAAGCCTGCAAAAGGCTACTGCAGCCTCGCAGTAGCCCTCATACTCTCTTAATCCTACTCTGTCTGAGCCTTCTCGCTCTCCACGATGGCGGTCTTTTGCATCGGGATCCGACAGTTTTTGTTGCTGCCAAACTCGACAATCACTGTGTCATCCGTGATATCAATGACAACTCCGTAAAATCCAGAGGTAGTCAAAACGCTGTCTCCAACCTCTAACTCTGAGAGCATCTGCGCAGTCTTTTTCTGCTGCTTCTTCTGAGGTCTGATAAAGAAAAACCAGAGAGCAGCAAAGAGTACTACATAGATAACGATAATGCTAAGAAATCCGTCAGTGCTGCCTGTATCCGTGGCGATTAAGATGTTTGTCATAAATTCTATTCCTTTCCGCTGTGTCCCAGCTTTAATTTATTCCGGGTTACCCTGAGTAAAGCCGTAAAGCTTTTCTGCCTTATAGGCGGCATATCGGTGATTATCAATTGCCTCCCGAATCTCAGCCATCATTGTATTATAAAAATAAAGATTATGCAAGACACAAAGTCTCATACCAAGCATTTCTCCGGCTTTTAATAAGTGTCTTATATATGCCCGGCTATACCGCGCACACACGGGACAGCCGCATTTTTCATCTATGGGTCTTGGGTCACGCTCATACCTGGCATTTTTCATATTCATCCTGCCGTGGTTTGTGTAGACATGACCATGGCGGCCGTTTCTACTTGGATAAACGCAGTCAAAAAAGTCCACACCCCTGTCCACCGCCTCCAAAATATTGGCAGGGGTTCCCACTCCCATCAGATATGTCGGCTTGTCCTTTTTAAGCTCCGGCACAACCTCCTCGATGATGTGATACATCTGCTCATGGGTCTCCCCAACGGCAAGCCCGCCGATGGCATACCCCGCCAAATCAAGCTGAACGATCTGCCTTGCATGGGCTTTTCTAACATCCACAAGGATTCCTCCCTGATTGATGCCAAAGAGCAGCTGATTTTTATTGATGGTATCCGGAAGGGCGTTTAGCCTGTCCATTTCCTTCTTACATCGATTCAGCCATCTGGTGGTTCTTGCAACGCTGTCGACAATATAGTCCCTCTCGGCTAGGGCAGGCGGGCACTCGTCAAATGCCATGGCGATGGTTGAGGCGAGATTTGACTGTATCTGCATGCTCTCCTCCGGCCCCATGAAAATCCGTCTTCCATCGACATGGGACTGGAAAGTCACGCCCTCCTCCTTTATCTTTCTAAGCCCGGTCAGGGAAAACACCTGAAAGCCCCCGGAATCTGTAAGGATTGGTCTGTCCCAGTTCATAAATTTGTGCAGACCTCCGAGATCACGCACCACCTCATCTCCCGGGCGGACATGAAGGTGATAGGTGTTGGAAAGCTCCACCTGAGTGCCAATCTGATATAAATCCTCCGTGGACACAGCTCCCTTTATGGCAGCCGCTGTCCCGACATTCATAAACACCGGCGTCTGTATCTTTCCATGGACCGTGTGCAAAACGCCCCTCTTGGCAGCGCCGTCTGTTGTTATCAACTCATACATTGTCTTTTCTTTCTATGCTGTCTCATCGCAGCCGAGGCATCCCTCACACTGGCTCACAGGAGTGTCGTCCCCCGCAAGCGCCGCCTTTATCATAATCGCGCACTCAATGCGTTTTTTTTGCATCACGCAGCCGATATCGTAGGCGTCGTTTATATCCCCGTGAAACTTGTAGGAATTTGCCGCGCATCCCCCGCTGCAGTAAAAACGGGCGAAGCACTCCCTGCATTTTTCCTTCGCATACACGTTGCAAAGCTTAAACTCATCACAGATTTCCTGTTTGGTAATGCCATCAAAAACATTTCCTAGGAGGAAATCCTCATCTCCCACAAACTGATGACATGGATATAAATCCCCCCATGGAGTCACAGCCAGATATTCTGTTCCCGAGCCACAGCCCGAAAGTCGCTTTGCCACGCATGGGCCCTGATTTAAATCTATCATAAAGTGGAAGAAGTTAAAGCCCCTTCCCTCTTTTTTTCTCTTTACATATTCCCTTGCTAAGCGGTCATATTCCGCGCATATTTTAGAGAGATCTTCCTCCCTTATGGCATATGGATCTTCTGGGGATGCCACCACGGGCTCAATCGACATCTGCTTAAAGCCCAGATCCGCAAAGTGTAGCGCATCCTCTGAAAAGTCCAGATTCTCATGGGTAAATGTCCCGCGGACGTAGTAATTCATCTGGTTTCTGCTCTTGGCAAACTTTTTAAATTTAGGCACCACGATGTCATAGCTGCTGCCCTGTCCGTTTCTTGTCGGACGCATTTTGTCATTGACTTCTCGCCTGCCGTCTAATGAAAGCACTACGTTACTCATCTCGCGGTTACAATACTCCATCATCTCATCATCTAAGAGCACGCCGTTTGTAGTGAGTGTGAAGCGAAATTTTTTGTTATACGGCTCCTCCAAAGAGCGCCCGTATTCCACCAGCTGCTTAACCACATCCCAGTTCATGGTGGGCTCGCCGCCAAAAAAATCCACCTCCAGGTGGACGCGATTACCGGAGTTTGCAACCAAAAAGTCAAGCGCCTTCTTTCCCACATCAAGGCCCATCAAAGCCCTGCGCCCATGATACTCGCCCTCTTCTGCAAAGCAGTAGCGACAGGCCAAGTTGCAGTCGTGAGCGATGTGTAAACAAAGCGCCTTCACAACCGTCTTTCGCTTCTTAAAATCTATAATATAGTCCTCATAATCATCCTCCGTAAAGAGAAGGCCTTCGCTTATCAGCTCGTCAATCTCTTTAAGAGCGGACTGTATATTTTCCTCGTTATATCTGTTTTTAAGAAGAGAGACTATCTCCTCTTTTTTGTATTTTCTCTCACCATGCGCGCTGATTTCCTCCACGGCATCGTAGACCAGGTCATCCACTACATGCACAGAGCCGGAGCTTATATCCATGACAATGTTATATCCATTATTTCTAAACTGATGTATCTGTACCAAGCTCCCACTCCCCTTTAACTTAATTTCCTAACAGCATTTGAAAAGGGATGCTATGAAAACCATAACAGCCCCTTTCTCTTTCTTGCACCTGCAAGAGCTATTTATCTGTTCTCGGCATTCTCACAGCTCTGATTTCCGACTGTGCAGGATGTCTTGCATGCAGACTGGCAGGATGTTTGGCACTCACCGCAGCCGCCCTTCTTCATGGTTTCCTTCAGGCTCTTTTTTGTCAAAGTCTTAATTCTCTCCATGATAAATCCTCCTTTTTCGCTCAAAAACTTCAACTCATTATATGGCAATTTATTTAGTCTGTCAACAAAATTTTGCGCTCCCGCGAGGTCTCCCCCTTACAAGCCAAAACAAATTTTTGTCAAAAGCCCGCGCCCCGGATATTCCAACCGGACTGCGCCTCCTGCTTTTCTTCCTCTCCTATTTCCCGGATTTCCTCGTTTAGGGAGAACATCTTCTTATCAAGCATATCCACGATATGTGCGCACTCCCGAAGCTCTTCCTGAATCTGCTTAGGGGCGTTTCCCTCAAACTTATACTTAATCTTGTGCTCAAGGCTTGCCCAAAAATCCATGGCAATGGTTCGCACCTGCACCTCCACCTTTGTCTCCACAATACCATCAGAGAGATAAATGGGCACCAAGATCACCAGATGATAGCTCTTATACCCGTTTGGCTTGGGGTTAGCTATGTAATTTTTAATGATCAGCACCTTTACATCATTCTGATTGCAGATCATGTCCGCGATCTTGTAAATATCCTTCTCAAAGGAACAAATAATGCGCACCCCTGCGATATCATGAATATAGCGAAGCATATTTTCTATATTTACATCATGTCCCTGTTTCTTTAGCTTGCTCACTATGCTCTTGGGGGACTTGATACGGGTTTTGACATGCTCGATCGGATTATAATTTAGCACATGTATAAACTCTTCACTGAGAATATCAATTTTTGTGCTGACCTGCTTTAGCGCAGAATTATATAAAAACATCACAGCATTCCATTCCTCAAGCTGCTTATATGCATGTGTCTGTTCCAATATGTAAACCTCCCATCCGCGCAGGCTACAAACCGCTTTTTTGCTGCGCCTGCAAAAATTCTTCCTTCCTCTTTTCGTAGGATTTATTCATCCAGTCAATGGCTTGTAAAATCCCCTCCTCATCAAAGGAAAAATACTCATATTGTTTTTCTTTTTCATCCGTCTTTTCAAAACAAAAGGGCTGCGGCCAGATAACAGCTTCAAGCTTCTCCCCGTCCTCATCAGAGCTTTTAGAGAGCTTATAACGCATCCCACAAAAACTTCCTGTAAAGGCTTCCTTCTTATAGTAATTTATGGGCATTACATCCTTACGGGTTATCATCTAATCACCTCAGCTCCATCTCCAGGGTAAGTTTCTGACCAGCCGCACTTATTTTTGCATAAGCCCCGCCAATTAACGGCATTTGCGGCGGAAGATGTCCGATGTCAAGATCCATAAAGATTGGTAGATCCAAATCACCCAGCGCACCGTATACCGCACTGTACTGATCAAGCCCCATCATCTCCTGCCCCATGCAAAGCGGACGGCCGATCATAAAGCCCCTCGCGTTTTCAAACCATCCCGCCTGACGCATATGCCACAGCGCACGGCGGATGCCAAAGACATTTAAATCACAGGATTCTAAAAACCATAAAATCCCATCATCCTTATACCTCTTCACAAAGTCTGAGACTTTATCAAACCTGGTTCCCACCAGATTTTCAAGGCAGTCCATGCATCCGCCGATCATTCTTCCTGAGGCCTCAAGTTTTTCAACCTGCGCGCTTCCATTATACAACCTGATTATGCGCGGATTAGTCACATTATAGGGAGTAAGAGGATGCTCCTCATCCTTTAGACTTTCACTCTCCCAAAGCTCATATCCGTTGTGGATAAGCTTTTCTCCCCGCAAAACCTCCATTGCATTAGAGATGGACTCATGCCACGGCTCCATGCCAAAGCTTGCGGCACAAGGGCCGTAGATAGAGGCTGTATCGCAGATAGTATTTAAGAGAAATGTGAGATTTGTGTTGTCAGAATACCCCATATACCATTTGGGATCTAGCGTCTTTAGCGCCTCAAGATCAACATACTCTAAAACCTCGCACATCAGCTCGCCGCCCCCGCATGAGATAATGACATCAGAATCTCCTGCAAAGGCTCCATTTAGCTCGTCGCCGCATGCCTTTGGAGTATTGCTTATGCCGATGCCCTTTTGCTCAAAGCAGTTTTCTCCAAGGCTCACCTCATATCCCATCTCCTTAAATTTCTCCAGTGCATGCTCAAAGCCCGCCCTGTAGGGCTGAATAGCGCATCCAAAACTTGGAGCGACAAAGCCAATCCTTCCACCGTCTTTTAAAAATTCAGGATATCGCATTTTTCTCCTCATATCTGCCAGACAGCCTTTTAGCTATATAAGTCTGGTCTTTTTTACAATGTTTATAAAGTCCTGATTGCTCTTTGTGCGGGCGAACAGATCCACCACATGCTCAGCAACCTCCTCGCCCTTTAGGCCGCTTATGTTTTTTCTGATATAGTCCATCGCCTCCTGCTCTGTGGGCGTCAGCAGCAGGTTCTCATTCCTGGTGCTTGATTTGGCTATGTCTATGGCGGGGAAAACTCTCTTTTCGGATAGCTTTCTGTCCAGTACAAGCTCCATATTTCCGGTGCCCTTAAATTCCTCAAAGATCACATCATCCATGCGGCTTCCGGTTTCCACCAGCGCAGTTGCAAGTATTGTGAGGCTCCCTCCCATGCGCATATTTCTGGCTGCGCCAAAAAACCTCTTTGGAGCATAAAGCGCTGCCGGGTCAAGTCCTCCGGATAAGGTTCTGCCGCTTGGGGTCACTGTCAGGTTATATGCCCTTGCAAGCCTTGTTATACTGTCAAGCAGGATAACCACATCCTTCCCGTGCTCGACCAGTCTCTTCGCCCGTCCCAGCACCATCTCCGCCACGCGCTTATGATGCTCCGGAAGCTCGTCAAATGTAGAGTAGATTACCTGTGCGTTTGTGCCCGGGCGCTCTATCGCTTCCTTTATGTCCGTGACCTCCTCCGGTCGCTCGTCTATCAAGAGAACAATCAGCGTCATATCCGGATTTGTCTGCATAATGGATCTGGCGATCTGTTTTAGAAGCGTGGTCTTTCCAGCCTTTGGCGGAGCTACAATCATCCCCCTCTGCCCCTTACCAATAGGGCTTAGAAGGTCCATTATTCTCATGGAAATGGAGGCTCCCGGCGGTGTCAGTGAAATTCGCTCATTTGGATAGATCGGGATAAGCTTGTCAAAATCCGGTCTTTTCTTTGCGTCCTCCGTGGAAAATCCATTTACGGAGGAGACAAATAAAAGCGGCGCATATTTATTACTCTTATCATCCGTCGCTGTCTTAACCCTTGTTCCTCCCCGAAGCAGATCCCCCGTCTTTAGATTTAAGCGCTTGATCAGCTGGTAGGACACATACACATCCTGCTCTCCCGGAAGGAAATTATCACACCTGATAAATCCATAGCCCTCCGGCATGACCTCTAAGATGCCATCTGCAACATCACCGCTTGCAAGCTCATACAGTCTCTCAACCGTCATTCCAAGACGCCCGTTTGTATCAAGCGCCTCTCTTGCATAACTTTCTGCATTATTGCCAATCAAATCCCTCACATTTTGGGAAGCGTTGTTAGGGGCCCATGCAGCAGGAGTATCCTCCTTTGCAGCACTTTCCCTAGTCGCAAGACTTTCCTTAGGGTCTGCGGTTGGTCTTTTTGTTGCTCTGGATACAACATAACGAGTCACCGGTTTTTTTAGAGGTTTTTCTTCCTTTACTTTCTCCTCAGCCTTCACCGTTTCTTTAATCAACTCGATCAGCTGAGATTTTCTCATGCTGGAGTAGTTTGAAATTTCCAAACTCTTAGCCATCTCCCTTAACTCTGCAAGTGAATAATTTGTATAATCCATACGCGTACACCTCAAAGGGCCCAAAACACCCTCTGTGTCTTTCCTTTAGAATAGAATTTGTAAAAGGCATTCTCTGCCTTTTAGATCTTATAATTTGGGGATTTATAAAACAGATAAAACGGACTATAATGATTTCAGATCATCTGTAAAACATTATACACCACCCCAAAAAAAAATCAACGCTCATTTGTGTTGATGTCCGGGACAAACGGTTGTGCTTTCTCTTGACGCATTGTGCGGAAATTGTTATATTATGAGACAAGTGCCAAAAGAGCGAAAAACAACAATTTTTCACAGAAAAATGAGTAGACTTTAGGTATTTTAGGATTGCGAAAGCAATCCGTGTACCATGAATAATAGGAGGCTTTTTATGACAATCAACGAGGAAGCACTCGCTCTTCATAGAGAATGGAACGGCAAACTGGAAACGGTTTCCAAACCCTGCGTAAAATCCAGAAGAGATCTATCTCTGGCATACACCCCCGGCGTTGCAGAGCCCTGTAAGGAGATTGCAAAAAATCCGGAGGATGCCTATAAATATACTATCAAATCAAATACCGTAGCTGTTGTGTCGGATGGAAGTGCGGTGCTTGGACTTGGAAATATCGGTGCCCTTGCAGCCATGCCCGTCATGGAGGGAAAGGCAGTTCTTTTTAAGGAATTTGGCGGGGTAAATGCCTTTCCGATATGCTTAGATACTCAGGACACCGGAGAGATCATCGAAACTGTGGTGCGCATCGCACCTGCATTTGGCGGCATCAACCTAGAGGACATCTCCGCCCCCAGATGCTTTGAAATAGAGGAACGCCTAAAAGAGCTTTTAGACATCCCCGTCATGCATGACGACCAGCATGGCACAGCCATCGTTGTGCTGGCAGGAATCATCAACGCCCTAAAGGTCACAGGTAAGAAAAAGGAAGACTGCAAGGTTGTGGTAAACGGAGCCGGTTCCGCAGGCGTTGCCATAACAAAGCTTTTGCTTAGCTATGGTTTTTCAAATGTAATCATGTGCGACAAGGCGGGTGTGCTCTATAAGGGCATGGACGGCCTTAACTGGATGCAGGAGCGCATGGTTGAGATTACAAATCCAGACCACCTTAAAGGAAGCCTTTCAGACGCCCTTTTGGGCGCTGATATCTTTATCGGTGTGTCCGCTCCAAACATCGTCACAAAAGAAATGGTCTCCTCAATGAATAAGGACGCCATTCTCTTTGCAATGGCTAACCCTGTCCCAGAGATTATGCCGGACCTTGCAAAGGCAGCAGGCGCAAAGGTTGTCGGAACGGGAAGAAGCGATTTTCCTAATCAGGTAAATAACGTCTTAGTATTTCCCGGGATCTTTAAGGGAGCTTTAGAGGGACGCGCCAGAGCTATCACCGAAGAGATGAAGCTTGCCGCCGCAAAGGCTATCGCCGCTCTTGTCCCCGATGAAAACTTAAGCGATGAGAATATTTTGCCGCAAGCCTTTGACCCAAGAGTTGCCATGGCAGTTGCAGATGCAGTAAAGGAACACATTTCATAGGATAAAGGAGATAAATCCGTATGCTATCAGAACCCACCACCCTTTATAAGCTGATGATCCTATATATGCTAAAAAAGGTAAATTTCCCCTTAACCAACAGTCAGCTTAGCGAATTTTTTAACAGCAGGGATTATGCGAATTATTTTACCTTTCAACAGGTAACAAACGAACTGCTAGAGGCCAATCTGATCGCCGCGGATACTGTGCGCAATTCCACGCGCTATGAGCTGACCAAGGAGGGCGAGGACGTGCTCTACTTCTTTGGAAAGCAGATTTCCTCCAGCATTATCCAGGATATAGATGAGTTTATCAGAGAAAATAAATTTCAGATGCGCTCAGAGGTTGGCGTCACCGCTGACTACTATAAATCCAGCCTTTCAGACTATACTGTCAGCTGCTATGTGCGCGAGGGAAAGGAAAACATCATCGAGCTAAAGCTCACAGTGCCAAGTGAGGAGCAGGCGATCTCGATGTGTGACAAATGGGAAAACGCAAACCAAGAAATATACGCCTTTATCATGAAAAAGCTCTTATGATCAAAACAATATTTATCACAAAAATTCTTCTGCCGTCAAAGCGTCAGAAGAATTTTCTTTTGTCCGCCCTCATAAAGGGTGTATTTTACACCCGCAGCGTCAAACATACGCTTGCTTGCCTTCACTGCGGATGTGTCCGAGTATTTGTCGCAAGCATAGCAGATCTCCTTTATCCCGGACTGTATAACCGCCTTAGCGCACTCATTGCAGGGAAAAAGGGTCACATAAAGCTTGCAGTTTTCTAAGTTTCCGCCCCTGAAATTTAAAATGGCGTTCATCTCCGCATGCGTCACATAGGAATACTTGGTATTATACGGGTCTTCCGCCTCCCTCTCCCAGGGAAACTCATCGTCCGAGCAGCCTATCGGAAAGCCATTATACCCCACGGTCAAAATCTTGTTTTCAGGGCTGACAATACAAGCCCCAACTTGAGTTCCCGGGTCTTTTGAGCGTCTTGCCGACAACATGGCCACCCCCATAAAATACTCATCCCAACTGATATAATCCGTTCGCTTTGCGCTCATGATTTACCTCCCCGCGTCATCACTGACAATTCTCAATCATCTCAATGCGCTTTAAATGGCGCTCCTCTCCCGAAAATTCCGTTTTCAGGAAAACTTCCGTGATCTCTACCCCCAAGCTGCTCCCGATGATCAATCCACCCATACACAGTACATTTGCGTCATTGTGCAGACGGCACATTCTTGCGCTATAGGGGTCATGGCAGAGAGCGGCGCGAATACCCCTATACCGATTTGCGGCTATGCAAATTCCAATGCCGGTGCTGCAGATTAAGATACCCTTCTCACATTCTCCTGACTGGACTTTTTTTGCCACCGCCCCGGCAGCATCCGGATAGTTGGCAGGTGTTTCGCTAAAGCATCCACAGTCCGTGTAAGTATAGCCGAGCCCTTCAAGATGGCTTTTGATGATTTCCTTTAACAAAAAACCGCCATGGTCACATCCGATCGCTATCATAATCTCCTCCCGCTCTACTCTTTTTCGTCTGCAAAAATTTTCTGTGCTGCCATTTTTACCATCAGGTCAATATGCTCATAAACCATCTCATAATCCTCCGGCCCGCCGCCGTAGGGTTCTATTATATCCCCCTGCTCTCCGGTATACTCCCGCAGGGTGTAAAGATTTGCAAGCTCCGGATAACGCTGCGAAAGCGTCTCCTTTTCCTTTTCTGTCATTGTAAGAACCAGCGTTCCATCTGTCAGATCACTATCATCAAGCCCCATGCTTGTCTCGTGAAAAACTTTAAGGTTATTACTCCCCAAAAGCTTTATTGCCTTGGGATTTACCGGCTCTGAAAAAAGCACAACTAGACCTCTAGACGTCACAGGCAGGCGCTGTTCTATCGGAAGATTCTCCATCACATCCTGCATAACTGTCTCCGCCATCACGCTTAGACATGTGTTATCCCGGCATACAAACAGGATTTTTTTGTAATGCATCATTCCTCTTCTTCACCATCCCCTCGTAATACCCTGCCGCCTGCGGCCTTCATCAGCCGATTTTGAAGGGCATATCCAAGCTCCTCATCAAACTCAAGCCCAAAGTCATCCGCATAGATTACATCAAGCGCATCCGCATCGCACTGGCGCAAAATATCATAAATCCTCTGAGACAGCCGCAGACGATCTTTCCTATCCCCCACATGGTACACCGCATCCGCATAGGGTTCTATAGGTGCCCCATCCTCACAGATAACCCCCACTCTAAGGCCATCCTCATGAGCTTTTTTTGCCAGCTTAATTAATCGGGCGTTTACCTGCTTGGTGTCACCCTGCACCAGTGTAAGCGGCGCCTTTGGCGCATAGTGGCGGTATTTCATCCCCGGCGCTCTTGGCGGCTCATCCGCTGTTATCATCTCTCCCTCATTTATGCGGGCAATGGCGGGGTCGATTATCACCTGACCAAGCACTCCCTCAAGCATCGCCCTTGTGATAAAGCCCGGCCTTAAGATAATAGGTGTTTTTCCTGTGAGATCCACAATCGTTGACTCGACGCCTATTCCCACCTCACCGCCGTCTAAGATCATATCAATCCGCCCGGCAAGATCCTCTGCCACATGCTCTGCCTTAGTGGGGCTTGGTCTTCCGGAGGCGTTTGCGCTTGGTGCAGCTATTGGAATTTTTGCAGACTTAAGCAGCTTAAGCGCCACCGGATGATCCGGCATCCTAAGCGCTATGGTGGACAGCCCCCCCAGTGTTTTTTTCGGGACAATGGGGCTGGCATTTAATATTATCGTCAAAGGCCCCGGCCAGAAAGCCTCCATAAGCTTTCTTGCCTTATCAGGGATTTCCGTTACCAATGGCTTAACAGCTTTTATATCCGCCACATGGACGATCAGCGGATTATCAGACGGCCTTCCCTTTGCCGCATATATTTTTTTTGAAGCCTCCTTGTCAAGCGCATTTCCCCCAAGACCATATACCGTCTCTGTGGGAAAGGCGACAAGACCGCCGTTTCTTAAAATTTTTGCTGCCTGTTCAAATGCCGCGCTATCATTTTCCGCGAGCTTTATAATCTGCGTGTTCATTTACTCTGTCCAGTGTTTTTAGTTGATTTAAAGATAAAGTGAATTATACCCTTATCCCCCTGTAATTGCAAGATGGCTTTTTTCGCCCTTTAATCACTTACAGGCTTATAAGCTCCTCTATGTTCATGCTACTAGCGGGTGAAAATGCGCCGGATGCGACATATGAAAGGATACCAGAATAGAGCTGTCTTGCCTCCGGTCTGTCAAGCTGTATAAGTAAATCAATGGCGCACACCAAAAGCTGACCGCCTCCTATGCGCGTCTCAAAAATCAGAGCGCGCTCCTGCTTCCCATCACTTCCCGCAGGCATGGAAACTATAACACCATCCTTCAACTTTTCCGGCAAGTTTACCGGGATGCTGTTGTGAATCAAATGCCACCACTGAAAGTCCGCGCTCTCCTCCGTCGGAAATCCTCTTAAAACAGGGTGGTTCGGGTCGCACGAAATTCCGCCGCACGCCACGCGCTCCCTGTTTAAATAAACTTGAGATGCCAGCGGCGAGAACCACCCCGGCTCTACGCTAAGCGTATTAAGCTTTGGAATATAGACAACCTTTTTTCCATCCGCCAGGAGACTTTTCATTCTCGTATCCAGCTTACGGCAGATGTGCACATGCTCCGGAACCTGCAAAGGAATATGATCGTCAAACATCCAGATGGCGTAATGATTCCGATACCCGGTGTTATCTATGGAGACTGTCAGCTCTAGGCGCTGCCCCGCAGAAAACTGCTCCAGAGGAATCTTTATCTGCCCAACACTCGTAACACCCCCGCGATTAATCCTGAGCTTGTTTGAAGTCACTCCGTAATGACCTCCATGCTCATCATACGCTGAGACGCTGATCCTCTCAAAAAGCTTTCTCTGCCCATAATTTGCGATGAGCATATCCGCTTTAAAGATTTCGTCCGAGCTCCAGACATATTTCTTCATTTTTAACAGTGGAACCACTGGCCCGGAAAATTCGCACATTCTCCTCTCGGGCAGCTCCATCACGTAAGCGTCCATCCCAAGACAGAACCCTCCAAATTTCGGGGTGCGAAGCGCCTCCTCCATGGCCTCCCTCGTGCAAATCTGCGCCAGATAAACCTGCCCCGGCGACATTTCTGCCTGTGGATTTCTCAGTTCACCCACGTTTGTGACAAGCGTCGGGCAGTCATTCCTTCGTATATCTGCAATATGCGTGCTCCTTGTATCAGGTGCCTCAGAATAATCCAGCCTGTCGCGAACGGCAAACTCGGCCCACGCATCAAGTGCCACTTTTCTTTCCGACAGCACATTTTTTCCTGTCCCGGAAATCATTACCAGGGAAGGGTGGTCGCCAAACCTGTCTACAAGTAAGCTTTCATCCTTTGCAGGATTTTCTGTGTTGGCTACCTTTACATACATACCGCAAAAATCTGCGGCGCCTAAGAGCTCCTCGCTTAAAATATCTCCATTAAGGCTCACACAGTTTAGTCCGCGCTCTTTAAGCTCCCCCAGATATGCTATCCAATCATCCTCTGTATACTGCGACACTGCTTCAGGGCGGATTTGTAAGGCGCGTAGGAATGTGATTTTTCCATTTACGCTAAACTGCGTGCCAACAGTTTCCATTAGGCAAAAGCCAAATTTTTTTGTCAGCTTTTTCTCACAGAGCTTTTCGCCTTCACTTAGGAAACTAACCGTAAGCTGCGCCTCATATAGCTTGGGTGAAAACTCGTGCCAAAACTCAGGCTCTGAGCTTATTAGATATGAAAGAGAAAGAGTTACTTTCCCGCCAGTAACCGGCACCTTTACGGCCTCACCCCCTCCAAGCCCGGTTATGTTCACAGAAAGCTCTACCTCTGTAGCGCTGGGAGGACATTCATCCGTCCGGTAATATATCATCACCTTTTGCTCATCATAACGAGTTAAAACTCTACATTCCTCCATTTTTGCTAATCCTTTCCAAAAAGAGAAGTCATGCTCCGATCACTCTCGCCCATCAGCGGACAACTCGCCTCTAAAAAAGGGTTGTCTGCAACAGACAACCCTTAAAACAACCTGTTCTGCCGCTCTAGCGAACCAGCCATTTACTCACCTGATAGGTATAATCATCTATATCCTTTTCCATAGCAAGCGCCTCGTTGATGTCGTAGTCCACAAACTCTCCGTTCTTGTATCCTACCACGCGCTTTGACTTTCCTTCCAGCAAAAGATCAACCGCCTTTGCTCCAAAGATAGCGGCATAGACGCGGTCCTTACATGTCGGGCTTCCGCCCCTCTGGATATGGCCGATGATGGTCGCCCTTGTCTCGATACCGGTGGCAGCCTCAATCCTCTTTGCCATACTGGTAGAATGCCCTACACCTTCCGCATTAATGATAATGTGATGCTTCTTCCCCTGCTTTCTCATATCTATAATATTGTTGATCAGCTGTTGCTCATCTCCTTTATAGCGTTCAGGAAGAAGTATGTCCTCCGCACCGTTTGCGATACCGCACCACAGGGCGATGTATCCGGCGTTACGTCCCATAACCTCGATAATATTACAGCGCTCATGTGAGGAGGAAGTGTCTCTAACCTTGTCGATTGCCTCCATGGCTGTGTTAACCGCGGTGTCAAAACCTATGGTGTAATCCGTGCAGGCAATGTCCAAGTCTATCGTTCCAGGCAGGCCTATGGTGTTGACACCTAGATTTGCCAGCTGTCTAGCACCCGCAAATGAGCCGTCCCCGCCGATCACAACAAGGCCGTCAATCCCATGCTTCCTTAAGATATCCGCCGCCTGCTGCTGTACCTCGGGCTTCTTAAACTCCAAGCATCTTGCCGTGTATAAAATGGTGCCGCCCTTCTCGATGATATCCGATACAGAATGGCTGTCCATGTCGATGATCTCTTCCTTAAGCAGTCCGGCATAGCCACGCAAAATGCCCTTAACTTTAAGTCCTTTTGCCAGCGCAGTGCGCACAACACTGCGGATACATGCGTTCATGCCCGGTGCGTCACCGCCGCTTGTCAATACTGCAATCGTTTCCATCTTATTAGCCATGTATATTTCCTCCAAAGCTTCCAACTACAATGCCTGCGGATTGCTCCCAAGGTCTTTTTCTCACTTATGAGCAAGCTCTTGTAGGAAAAAGACCTTTCGCCCTTGTCATCACAGTCTCTTTATTCTATATCATTTAATGGTACTTTTCAACACTTTTTTCCGCCACGACAACATTTTTTTCCCCAAACCTCTCCTTAAGCTCCTCTATTAGCTGTTCTGTAATGCCAACGCCATAGCGCCTTCCAAGCTTCTTTATAGCCTTGGGATTTTCAATGTAGATACACACTTCATCACGCCCGTTATAGGAGCTTAGAAATTGCAAAAGCTCCTGCTCTACAAAAAGGTAGTCCTCCTTTGTGGGAAATTTTAGCCAGAGCTCCTTTGGGATCTTCTCAAACGGAATGATAAAATCGCATATCAGCTTTCCTTCCGCTTCCTCTTCCATGGAGACGCGCCCCCTTATAAGCACCTTCTCGTCTTCGTTTAAAATATCCCTGTACAGCTCATATTTATTTGAAAATACCAAAACCTCAACAGTACCGCTAAGATCCTCCAGTGTGAGTATCGCCATAAGACGGTTTTGCTTTGTAGTCTTTACAGCCTTTGAGGCAATCATTCCTCCAAGCGTCACATATGCGCCGTCTCTTACGCGGGGAGCTTCCCACATGGGGCCTTTCTCATCTTCCCCTTCAGAATACTCCTGATAAAAATCCCTGGCACGGGCGTTTGTGTTCTTTTTTAAAAGCTCTGTGTACTCCTCTAACGGGTGCCCGCTGACATAAAAGCCAAGAACTTCCTTCTCGTATGCGAGCAGTTGACCCTTATCATATTCTCCAGCCTTTGGCATTGGCATCTCATGTCTTTGCTCATCTTCACTCATAAGGTCAAACAGGCTCATCTGACCGCTTACGCTGTTCTTTTTATCCCTAACAGCCTTATCCATCATCTCCTGATAGACTATCATCTTTTCATGCCTGGTTCCAGGAAGAGAATCAAGCGCGCCCGCCTTTATCAGGCATTCCACCACGCGCTTATTCATATCCTTTCCCGTCATGCGGTAGATAAAATCCCACAGGCTCTTAAACTCTCCCACCGTCTCGCGCTCTTTTACGATGTTTTCTATCACGCTTTTTCCGACGCTCTTGATGGACGCTAAACCATAGAGGATTTTTTTATCCCGAACCGTAAAATTTCCCTCGCATAGGTTTATGTCCGGCGGCAGGATCTCAATCTTCATCTGACGGCAGATGGCGATGTAGTCCGTGACCTTACTGCTGTTGTCAAGCACGGAAGTCATCAGCGCCGCCATGAATTCCTCCTCATAATAGTATTTCAGATAAGCCGTCTGATACGCCACCACCGCATACACTGCCGCGTGGGATTTGTTAAAGGCGTACTTTGCAAAATCGATCATCTCATCGTATATCTTATTGGCAATCTTTTCTGAAATCCCGCGCTTTATACAGCCCTCTATGTTCATATCCGGATTGCCGTATACAAAGTCCTTTCGCCCCTGCTCCATCACGGAAAGCTTCTTTTTTGACATCGCACGGCGCAGGGTATCGCTCTGGCCATAGGAATATCCCGCCAGATCGCGGACGATCTGCATAACCTGCTCCTGATACACTATACATCCGTAGGTCGGCTTTAATATTGGCTCAAGCTCCGGGCAATCATAGGTGATGGAGGAGGCATCGTTTTTCCCCTTTAGATACTTTGGGATAAAATCCATGGGGCCGGGCCTATAAAG
>CAZYLH010000003.1:33308-59708 GCA_964648695.1 uncultured Lachnospiraceae bacterium
AAAAAGTCCATCTTTAAAAGGCCAAGCTCCTCTAAGGTGGTTGCCACATACTGAGTGGTCACAAAGCCATCGTTTGACATCGCAAGCGGAACATACTCATCCACCGGCTCAGGGCTTATCACCACTCCCGCCGCATGGGTGGAGCTGTGCCTGGGAAGCCCCTCAAGCTTTTTAGACATCTCTATCAGCTCCTTTATCCTGGGGTCGCCCTCACATGCCTTCTTAAGCTCAGGATTTAGCCTTAAAGCCTCGTCAATGGTGATCTTTGCGCCGTTTGGAAGATTTGGGATCATTTTTGCAACACTATCGCAGAGCGCATAGGGCAAATCCATGACCCTTCCAACATCCCGCACCACGCCTTTGGCAAGCAGCGTTCCAAAGGTAATGATCTGAACCACATGATCCTTGCCGTATTTCTGATTCACATAGTCGATGACATCCTGCCTGTTTTCATCGCTAAAATCCACGTCTATATCCGGCATGGTAATTCGCTCCGGGTTTAAAAAGCGCTCAAAGATAAGGTTAAAGCGTATGGGATCTAAGTTTGTGATCTCAAGGCAGTATGACACCAGACTTCCCGCTGCGCTTCCACGGCCCGGCCCCACGGGGATCTTTTGCTCTCTCGCATAGTGGATGTAATCCCAGACGATCAAAAAATAATCCACAAATCCCATCTCCTCGATAACGCCAAGCTCATAATCCAGTCGCCCTCTTAATTGGTCGTCGATTTGTTCGTAGCGCCTTTCTAGACCGTCGCTGCACAGCTTTCTAAGATATGTAGTCGAGTTATACCCATCCGGAACCTGAAAATGGGGAAGCTTATACTCGCCAAACTTAATTTGCACGCTGCAGCGCTCCGCTATCTTAAACGTATTTTCAAGAGCCTCTGGCGCGTAAGGAAAGAGCGCCCTCATCTCCTCTTCTGACTTTAGATAAAACTGTCCCCCCTCATAGCGCATGCGGTTTTCATCGGAGACCTTTTTTCCTGTCTGGATGCATAAAAGGACATCATGTGCCTGTGCGTCCTCCATATTTATATAGTGAGTGTCATTGGTGCAGACTAAGTCGATGCCGGTCTCTTCGTGAATGCGCATAAGTCCGGCGTTTACGCTTTTTTGCTCGCTAATTCCGTGATCCTGAAGCTCTAAAAAATAATTCCCCCGTCCAAATATGCGCTCATGATCAAGCGCTGCTTTCTTTGCCTCATCATACATTCCCCTTGTAAGATATACGGCCACCTCTCCTGCCAGACAGGCACTTAGGGCGATAACCCCCTCGTGATACTCCTCAAGCACACTTTTATCCACACGGGGCTTATAGTAAAAGCCCTCCACATACCCTTTTGAGACAATTTTTACCAAGTTGTGGTATCCGATGTCATTTTCAGCCAGCAAAATCAGATGATAATAGCGCTCCTCATTTTTTCCAAGCTCACGGTCAAACCTAGAGCCCGGTGCAACATAAACCTCACAGCCTATCACGGGGCGGATACCGGCGTCATTACACGCACGGTAAAAATCTATAACCCCGAACATATTCCCGTGATCTGTTATGGCTAAATGCTTAAAGCCCAGCTCCTTTGCACGCAAAACAAGCTCCCCTATCTTACAGGAGCCGTCTAACAAGCTGTATTCCGTGTGAACATGTAAATGTGTAAATGCCATATAGCACCTCAAAAACTCCAAATGTTCTAAAATCCGGAGGGTATCCTCCGGATTTTAGGTCTTTACTTTTTTATTGTTTTCCGGTCAGATATCCTACCAGCGCTTCTAACGCCTGGTCCTCATCCGGGCCCTGTGCACTGATGGTGATCGCATCGCCGGAATCCAGCCCCAGCGTCATCATGCCCATAATACTCTTTGCATTAAAGGATTTGGTCCCGTTTTCAATGTAAATAGAAGAATCAAATCTGCTGGCAAGTTGAACCAGCATCGCCACAGGACGAACCTCCATACCCCCTGCAATCTGAATCTCCAACGTTTCCTTCACCATGTGAATTCTCCTTTCGCTTAGCTGCCTGTGTCATGGGTAGGTCTTACCCGCGCGTAGGTCGTCAGCTATCTTCCTGATTTTTCTCAACCGGTGATTAACACCACTTTTACCGATTGGCGGAGTGAGCATTTCTCCCAACTCCTTTAGAGAAACTTCCGTATCCTCAAGACGAAGCCATGCTAGCTTCCTAAGCTCTGCGGGAAGGCTTTCAAGGCCGATGCGCTCATCTATCAGCAGAATATCTGATTTCTGCTCCTGAGCGGCATTTATCGTCTTTACCATATTTGCCATCTCGCAGTTTTGCTTGCGGTTTAGCGAGTTTGCTATCTCTTTTTTTACACGGATATTCTCCATCTCCATCAGACATCTGTATGTCTCACATATATTTAAAAGATCCGATATCTGATTTCCCTCTTTTAAGTACACAACAAAGCTGCGTCTGCCTCCGGATTTGTCACGGGCAATAATCTTTGCCTCCATCCCATCCTCCCTATCCCAAAAGGAATTGATGCAGGCGCACAGCTGCTTTGCCTTCTCTTTGGTAGGACAGACTATTTCCAGATGATAGGATTTGGTCGGATCTGTTACAGAGCCCGCCGCAAGAAAGCTGCCTCGCACAAAGGCTCGGCGGCAGCAGTTTTTCTGCAAGATCAGATCGTCCACTGTGGTGCCAGGCCCTTTCTGCATAACAGGGTACTTTATGGCCTCTAAGACCTCTTGCACTTTTTTCTCATCATCCATAAGGAGTGTGCAAAGAGAATGGCGCGCACCCTCTTTTTCACATTCATAGATCGCAGTGTCTATATTAAAGGTTTTTTCAAGCAAAGTAAAGCATTTTTTTATGACGCAAACATTTTCAGATTGAATTTTGATCCTATTTTTCCTTATATCCACCCCACAAAGGCTGATTATCGCCGCCAGCTCCGCTATCTGGCAATGTCTTCTGGAAGATATCTGCCCCGCAGCCTCCTCCTTGACCCTCATGGAAAAGGACTTTCTGCCTGCCATGTTAAAGCTCCTTCCCTAAAGCTCCTTGTGCTCCACCTTAAGCCCATATCCATTCCCACAAAGTTCCTCATAAAGAGCGTTTGCTATGGTGACTGACCTGTGCCGGCCTCCGGTACATCCGATGGCTATCACCAGCTGATTCTTCCCCTCTAAAATATAATTGGGTATCAAAAAGCGTATTAGATCTATGAGCTTTTGAAGAAAAACCTGTGTCACCTCAAAGCTCATCACATAGGAAGAAACCGGCTCGTCATTTCCGGATAAGTGTCTTAGGTTTTCAATATAGAACGGATTTGGTAGAAAGCGAACGTCAAACACCAGATCCGCCTCCGTCGGAATTCCATATTTAAAGCCAAATGACAGGAGTGTGATGTTTAGGTTCTTATATTCCTGGTCTTTGACAAAAATGCCGTGTAGCTCCTTTCTCAAATCCCTTGTCAAAAAAAAGCTTGTGTCGATAACATAAGCCGCATGGCTTCTGATAAACTCCAGGAGCTTGCGCTCACTTTTTATTCCTGCTTCTAAGCTACCCTGCTGGGCCTCAAGCGGATGCGCTCGTCTGGTTTCCTTAAAGCGCTTGATCAGGCAATCATCGGAAGCGTCCAAGTAGAGAATCTCATACGGAATGGTGCAAAATTCCTCGCTTTTTAGGATGTGCTCCAACATGGGAAAGGAATCCCCGTTTCTCACATCCGCCACAAGCGCCACCTTATCCATCCCCGCCTTTTTGCTCCCTGCAAGCTTTGCAAAGCTTATCAAAAGCTCCATCGGCAAATTGTCCACACAGTAATATCCAAAGTCCTCAAAAATTTTTAGCGCCTGGGATTTACCTGCTCCGCTCATCCCTGTCACTATCACAAAACTCATACTATCTCTCCCCACTCTGTGCTTATCCCATCTGTTTTTCTATCACGATGTCACCACATTCTAACCTCGCACTCAAGCTCTATGTTAAACTCCTCAAAAACGCGCTTTTTTATAAGGTCAATTAGCTCCCTTACCTCTTTTGCTGTCGCATTGCCGCGGTTTATGACAAAGCCGCAGTGCTTTTTAGAAACCTGCGCATCCCCTATGCTAATTCCAGAAAGCCCCGCATCCATAATAAGCTTTCCGGCAAAATTCTTCTCAGGCCGCTTAAAAGTACTCCCCGCGCTCGGATATTCTAAGGGCTGCTTTTCCCTTCTGGAGTTTATATTTTTTTCCATCTGCGCCCTTATCTCTTCCTGGGGCGCACTTTTTAATTCCATGGTGGCAAAAAACACAATATAGCCCTCATCCTCCACACAGCTTGTGCGGTATCCAAGCCTTAGCTGCTCTGCACCAAGCTCTTTTATCTCTCCATCCGGTGTTAGGACCTGCACGCTTTTTAGGACGTCCTTTATCTCTCCGCCGTATGCACCGGCGTTCATCACCACTGCGCCGCCAACGGAAGCCGGAATGCCATAAGCAAATTCAAGACCGGACAGCCCATGCTCTAGCGCCCTCTTTGCAAGAGCTGTAAGGCTCTCTCCAGCTAAGGCTTTTACCATACACCCCTGCACGCTAATGCCGGATATCCCTTCCATAGAGATCACCGCCCCACTAATTCCCTCATCATTTACCAGGAGATTACTCCCTTTTCCAAGAATTCTATAGGGCTGTCCGTCCTGCTTTAAAATATCCAAAGCCACTTTAAGCTCCTCTATGGACTTTGGAAGGATAAAGAGCTCAGCAGGGCCGCCAATCCGAAAGGTGGTGTGAGGTGCCATTGGCTCTTGGCGCTGCACTTTAATATTTTTCTTTGCTATTTTTTCAAACGTGCCCACGCCACTGCCTCCGTTATGCTTCACTTTTTGCAAACTGCTTATTCATATTCTCCTGAACTCTGTTGTAGAGCTCACGGGCAGCATCATACCCCATCTGCTTCTGGCGGTAGTTTACCGCAGCTGACTCTACAATGATGGCGAGATTTCGTCCGGGGCGAATGGGAATGTTGTGACACACAAGCTTATTTCCCAAAAACTCAATATACTGCTCCTCAAGCCCTAGGCGGTCATAATTTTTCTCTCTGTCCCAATCCTCAAGCTTTATAACCATATCTATGGACTGAGTGTCTTTTACGCACTCCACGCCAAACAGGGTCTTTACATCAATAATTCCTATACCCCTAAGCTCAATAAAATGCCTGGTGATTTCCGGTGCGGAGCCGACTAGGGTGTTCTCACTCACCTTTCTTATTTCCACCACGTCATCACTTACAAGACGGTGCCCCCTCTTGATAAGCTCCAGTGCAGCCTCCGATTTTCCAATGCCGCTTTCTCCGATAATCAAAACGCCCTCGCCGTAGACATCCACCAAAACTCCGTGAATTGAGATAGTGGGCGCAAGCTGAACCTTAAGCCACCTGACTGCTTCCGCAGTAAGATCCGTGGTGGTCATCTCCGTCATAAATACCGGGCAGTTACACTCATTTGCCTTTTTTAGCATCCCTCCAGTCGGCATCAGATTTCTTGCAAAAATCACGCACGGGATTTTGCTTGCGCAAAGGCGCGCAAAAGACCTCTCCTTTTCATCATCCGAAAGGCTATTTAAATAGGAGTATTCTACATTTCCGATCACCTGAACTCTCTCGTGGTCAAAATAGTCGTAAAACCCTGTCAGCTGCAGGGCTGGGCGATTCACATCCGGATGCGTAAGCTTTACCTCGCTGTAGTCTATATCCGGCGTAAGAGATTGAAATTGCATCTTCTCCTTGAAGTCTGTAAGATTTACAAAATTTTCTTCCATCATCCCATTTCCTCCAAATATTATTTTACGGATCTTTTCGTGCCCCCATTTTACCCTAAACCTAAATATCTGTAAAGGTGTTATTTTGCTCTACAGTTTTGTCCGCGTGAAAGAATTCATACACCGCTCTTGCGGCGGCCTCATTCATTGTCGGCAGGGCAGAAAGATCTTCAAGGCTAGCCGCCTTTAGCTCCTCCATGGAAGAAAAGCTCATCATCAGGCTGCGCCGCCGCTTTGGGCCGATACCTGGAATATCCTCCAAAACGGAGCGTGTCTGGGATTTTTGTCGCAGACTCCTGTGATACTCAATGGCAAATCTATGAGTCTCGTCCTGTATTCTGGTGATAAGAGCAAAGCATTCGCCGTGAATGTCAATGGGAATTTCGACATTGTTAAAGTATAATCCTCTGGTGCGGTGCCTATCATCCTTTACCATTCCCGCCACGGGGATAGCTATGCCAAGCTTTTTTAAAACCTCCAGACAGATATTAACCTGACCGCGCCCTCCGTCCATAAGGATTAAATCCGGCAGGCGCTCAAAGCCCTCGCTTTTTTTTAGGCCTCTCACAAAACGCCTGGTAAGCACCTCCTCCATCGAGGCGTAGTCGTTAATCCCCTGCACCCACTTTATCTTAAATTTCCTGTAATCAGCCTTTTTAGGTCTTCCCTTCTCATAAACCACCATGGAGCCAACGGATTCAAAGCCGCTTGTGTTTGAAATATCATAGGACTCAATCCTTATAAGACCAGAAAGCCCCAAGTAGCTCTCAAGCTCTCTCATAGCTCCAAGCGTCCTTTGCTCCTGTCTTCGTAGCTTCTCTCTATCCTGCTCTAAGACAAGCCTGGCGTTTTTTTTCGCAAGCTCCACCAGCCGCTCCTTATCCCCTCTTTGGGGCACCCGTATAGTGACCTTTCTCCCACGCTTTTGTGTCAACCACTGGCCAATCACTTCCTCATCCGTAAGCGTCAGCGGAAGAAAAATCTCCTTTGGCACATAGGGCGTTCCCGCATAATACTGCTTGATAAAGCTTGTCAAAAGCTCCGTATCATCCTCAAGTGGCGCCGTCTGCATATGATAGTGCTCCCTGCCGATCATGCGCCCCTCGCGCACAAAAAACACCTGCACCACCGCATCGGTATCTTCCCTTGCAAAACCTATCACATCCCTGTCGTTTTGGCTGGCAGAATCCGTGATCTTCTGACGCTCGGCCACATGGTTTACTGAGTTTAAAAACTCCCTGTAGCGGATGGCCTCCTCAAACTCTAACGCCTCGCTGGCTTTTTCCATCTTCTTTTTTATCTCTTGCTGAACACCGTCATAGTGACCGCTTAAAAATTCCATGGCGCGACTTACATTTTCTCTGTAATCATCTGCGCTTATATATCCCTGGCATGGGGCGTCGCACTGATGAATATGATAATTTAAGCAGGGACGCTCTGCGCCTATATCTCTTGGAAGCACCCTGTTACACGACCTTATATGAAAAAGCTTTCGCATAAGCTCCAGTGTATCCTTTACGGCCCCCCCACTGGTGTACGGACCAAAATACCGGCTCTTATCTTTTTTTATCTGCCTGGAAAGCAAAAGCCTTGGGTATTCCTCCTCAACCGTAACACGGATGTAAGGGTATCCCTTGTCATCCTTTAGCATGGTGTTGTACTTTGGCCGATGCTCCTTTATAAGGTTGCATTCTAAGACCAGCGCTTCCATCTCTGAGTCAGTGATGATGTACTCAAACCACTGGATGTGGGACACCATCTGAATTATCTTTGCAGACTTATTGCGGCTGCTCTGAAAGTACTGGCGCACCCTGTTTTTTAGGACGATGGCCTTACCTATATAGATGATCTCATCCCTCTCCCCGTGCATGATATAGACGCCGGGCTTATCCGGCAGCTTTTTTAATTCATCTTCCAGGTTAAAGTCTTCTCTCATAAGCCTCTCCCAGTAAAAGCACAAGGAGTTGGCAGCACTTAGCCATCCAACTCCTTCCAACTAGAATTTTCTTAATTTTCTCCTATAGTATCCGACCAGAATGCATCTTCATCCTTTTTTTCAAGCTCTGCCTGGGTTTTGTGAAGAATGTCCATAAACTCCTTGCCGGTGATGGTCTCCTTCTCTATCAGGTATGCCGCTATACGGTCAAGGATCGGACGGTTTTCAGAGAGCAGCTTCTTAGCCTTCTCATATGCCTCCTCTAACATCCGCATCACTTCATTGTCAATCTCTGCCGCTGTAGCGTCGGAGCAGTTTAGCACATGTTCGCCGGAAAGGTACTGGCTCTCGACGGTCTCAAGCGCCATAAGTCCAAATTTTTTGGACATACCGTACATCGTTATCATCGAACGGGCAAGCTTTGTCGCTCTCTCTATATCATTTGCAGCGCCGGTTGTCACGGAGTCAAAGACAATCTCCTCCGCGGCACGTCCGCCAAGAAACTCCACTAACATCGCGCGAAGCTCCGCCTCGCTGTTTAAGAATTTCTCCTCCTCAGGAGTCTGCATTACATATCCCAAAGCTCCCATGGTTCTTGGAACAATGGTGATCTTTTGAACGGGCTCAGTACCCTTTTGTAAAGCGCTCACCAAGGCATGACCGACCTCATGGTAGGAGACAATGCGCCTCTCCTCCGCGTTCATGATACGGTCCTTCTTCTCCTTGCCCACCAGCACAACCTCCACTGCCTCAAAGAGGTCTGACTGGCTAACCACTCTTCTGCCATGCTTTACCGCATTGATGGCGGCCTCGTTTATCATATTTGCAAGATCTGAGCCGACAGCACCGCTGGTAGCTAAGGCAATCGCCTCCAGATCCACCGTCTCATCCATCCTGACGTCTTTTGAGTGAACCTTTAAGGTGTTTATACGTCCCTTTAAATCGGGCTTATCAACGATAATGCGCCTGTCAAAGCGCCCGGGACGCAACAGCGCCTTATCCAAAATCTCCGGACGATTGGTAGCCGCCAGAATGAAAACACCCTTTGATGTGTCAAATCCATCCATCTCTGAAAGAAGCTGATTTAAGGTCTGCTCCCTCTCGTCATTGCCGCCGCCAAAGCGAGCGTCACGGCTCTTACCGATAGCGTCAATCTCATCTATAAAGATGATACAGGGGGCGTTTTGCTGAGCGGTCTTAAACAGATCCCTCACACGGCTTGCTCCGACGCCGACAAACATCTCCACAAAATCCGAACCGGAAAGAGAAAAGAACGGAACCTTCGCCTCGCCAGCGACAGCTCTTGCCAGCAAGGTTTTTCCTGTTCCCGGAGGACCCACAAGTAGAGCGCCCTTTGGAAGCTTCGCGCCGATCTGCTGGTAGCGCTGAGGATTGTGCAGAAAATCCACAATCTCTGTCAAAGACTCCTTTGCCTCATCCTGTCCTGCCACATCCTTAAATGTGACCCCGGTAACCTTCTGCACGTCATACATCTTGGCGTTGCTCTTGCCAACGCCCATGAAGCCGCCGCCTCCGCCTCCCATGCGGCGCATCATGCGGCCAATTAAAAACCACACAAGAAGAAGCGGCAGTACGTACCAGATCAAAAATTCCATGATGCTTGAGCTGGTATCCGGAACCTCTCCGTTTATGGCAACCCCCTCATCGATAAGCTTCTGGACAAGCTCCTCATCCCCCACATAACCCGTGTAATAGATAACTGTCGGGGCATTCTCATCCTCCGATACCGGGGTGATGTATATACAGTCCGAGGCAAAATAAACCGATGCCACCTCATCATTTTCAACCATCTCCCAAAAAGCACTGTAGGTGATATTTACATAGGTGCTGTTCTGCACAGCGTTTGAGAGCATTGTCACCACAGTCAGCACCAGTATCGATGCTATGACAAGAACAATTATTGTTTGTGTATTCTTTGGAGATTTATTATTGTCAGGTCCTCTGTTCTGATTGTTATCCAAATGATCCTCCGTTCCACTCTGACAAGCCTTTGTGATGTCAGGCATGTTTTATTTGGCTTTAGGTCAAAAGCCCTCATTATGCCGGCTTAGACCGCTTACCATAGTATAGTTTCAGTTTGTGGGAAAATCAATAAAATTTGCGTAGTAAAAACATGAAATTTTCATGATTTCCGCAAACTTCTTTAAAAAACAGCTTGAGCTACTGTGAAACAAATCCGGCTGGCAGTCCCAGCCGGAAGACAAACTAATCTGTTCACTTAGGGTATTCAAAGCATGGTTTTTTTATCAGGCAATCCCTGTATTTTCTTATGTAATACTTTGCCATGTTTAAATTCTGCTCGGAGTAATTTCCGCACTCTTCCGGTTTTGCTCCGGGTATCTCCCCCTCATAGCCGATGATAAATTCACACATATCCATGACAAGCGGATATACATCTTCAGATGTAAGATCACCAAACATCAGCAAATAACACCCTGTTCTGCAGCCCATTGGCCCAAAATAGACAATTTCTTCTTTCCGGCCGCTGTTTCTAAGATATGTGGCTGCCATATGCTCGATGGTGTGAAGCGCCGGCATGTCTACCACAGGTTCCCTATTTGGGGCGGTAATCCTAAGATCAAAGGTGGTGACGGTGCAGTCTCCTTTGGTATCCCGCCTGGAAACATAAAGCCCCGGCTTAAGGGTCAGGTGATTTATCTGAAAGCTTTCTATACGCTCCATATAACTCTCTCCTATAAAAGCGCCTGCTCAAGATCTGAGATTAAGTCGTCCGCATCCTCCAGACCGCATGATATGCGGACAAGTCCGGACGGAACGCCCGCGGCGATAAGCTGCTCCTCATTCATCTGACGGTGCGTGGAGGTTGCGGGATTTAGACAACACGTTCTTGCATCCGCCACATGCGTCTCAATAGCCGCAAGCTTTAGCTTCTTCATAAAGCTCTCAGCGGCCGCTCTCCCCCCCTTTAACTCAAATGACACCACGCCGCATCCGCCGTTTGGCATATACTTCTTTGCCATCTCATGGTAAGGGTTTTCAGGAAGCCCCGGATAATTGACATATGCCACCGCCGGGTGGTTTTGCAAGAACTCTGCCACTGCCTGGCCGTTTTCTACATGTTTTGGCATACGCACATGTAAAGATTCCAGGCCGAGATTTAACAAAAATGCGTTCTGAGGTGACTGGATACATCCGAGGTCACGCATCAGCTGAGCAGTGCACTTCGTGATAAATGCGCCTTCCTTTCCAAACTTTTCTGCGTATGTGATGCCATGATATGACTCATCCGGCGTGCAAAGTCCGGGAAAAAGCTCCTTATGCGCCATCCAGTCAAACCTTCCGCTGTCAACAATGGCTCCTCCCACGGCAGCCCCGTGCCCATCCATATACTTAGTGGTGGAGTGGACAACGATGTCCGCGCCCCACTCAATCGGGCGGCAGTTTACGGGCGTAGGGAAGGTGTTATCGACAATAAGCGGAACGCCATGGTCATGTGCGGCCTTTGCAAATTTTTCTATGTCTAAAACTGTCAGAGCAGGATTTGCGATTGTCTCTCCAAACACCGCCCTGGTGTTCTCCTTAAATGCCGCGTTAAGCTCTTCCGGTGTGCAGTCAGGTGATACAAACGTCACCTCCACGCCCATCTTTGCCATAGTCACGGATATCAGGTTAAACGATCCGCCGTAGATGGTGGAAGAAGAGACGATATGGCTTCCCGCCTCACAAATATTAAACAGAGCAAAGAAAACTGCGGCCTGACCGGAGGATGTAAGCATTCCGGCACTGCCACCCTCTAAATCTGCGATCTTTACAGCCACATAGTCGTTTGTGGGGTTTTGCAGTCTGCTGTAAAAATAGCCGCTCGCCTCCAAGTCAAAAAGCTTTCCCATGTCCTCGCTGGTGTCATACTTAAAGGTTGTGGACTGTATGATGGGAATCTGACGGGGCTGCCCATTTCCCGGCGTATAACCAGCCTGCACACATTTTGTTCCTATCTTATAATCACTCATTATCTCATCTCCCGCTTAAGCTTTTACTTTGTTCCAAAAATCCTATCTCCCGCATCGCCAAGACCCGGGCAGATATATGCATGCTCATTAAGACACCTATCGAGCTGTCCCACATAAATCTGCACATCCGGGTGTGCCTCTGATAGGCGCTTTAGGCCTTCAGGCGCAGCGATTATGCACATAAACTTAATGTTCTTTCCCCCATGGGCCTTAATCTGACTGATGGCATCCACAGCGGATCCTCCTGTCGCAAGCATGGGATCAACCACCACGATGCACCTTTGCTCTATGGGCGCTGGCAGCTTACAGTAATATTCGTGAGGCTCGTGGGTGTCTGGATCCCGATACAAACCAATGTGGCCAATCTTCGCGCTTGGTACCAGTGCGGTGATGCCGCTAACCATTCCAAGCCCTGCACGAAGTATTGGCACAATAGCCAGCTTTTTACCCGCTATCACCGGGCTTTGACAGGTCTCGATAGGAGTCTTTATCTCCACTTCCTTCACCGGCAGATCCCGAAGCGCCTCATAGCCCATGAGCATTGCGATCTCCTCCACCAGCTTTCTAAACTCATTTGTACCTGTCTTCTCATCCCGTATCATAGAGATCTTATGCTTGATCAGCGGATGATCCATGATCACATAATTTGACATATAAATGGCCCTCCTAACAGTATATTTCAAGTCTTCTCTTTCCTGCTAAAGCTCTCTAAATTGGTATTTTAGCATACCTTAAAAACCCATGCAAGCAATCAGATGGTGACATCTGTCATTTTTACATAAAAAATGCCACCACACAGTGGTGACATCTTTATCATTATGCGGATGACGGGAATCGAACCCACACAGCTGCAATAGCCACAAGATCCTTAGTCTTGCGCGTCTACCAGTTCCGCCACATCCGCAGACAACATGAGGATTTTACCATCGTTATCCTCTCTTGTCAAGCATTTTTTTTGACCGCCCGTGATAAGCCCATCGTCAATTTTCAAAATCAATGTAAACGTAATAGGTGCCATCCTGCTCATCAATCCCTGCAACACGCCCTTTTCTTTCAAGGATCCTCTCAGTTGCCGAATAATTTCCTGACATAGCAAGAGAAGGTATCACCGTATAATAATATGACATTGGAAGCATTCCTTCCTCAATACACACCTCATCCCCCACCTTTAGCACGTCACGCTCCATGTGAAAACGCTCTCTACGCATGGCAAACCTCACATTTTTCTTTTCCCTCATATTCGCCCTGAGACTGGAGCTTTTTATAGCAGAAATTGATAATATCCTTCCTTGTCACAATGCCTATAAACACTTTGTTATCATCTACCACCGGCACAAAATTCTGGCGCATCGACACTCTGATTAGATCCTCAATATCCGTATCTATAGTTACGGGCTCAAATTCAGTTGTGTGCGGTAATGAGGCCACAATCTCTAACTCCAGGGTTTTTATAGACCCCTCTACCTCTAAGACATGCCGTAAGATATCACCCTCTGTGATGCTCCTGACATAATGCCCCTCCCTGTCTATAACGGGTATAGCGGCGAATCCTCTTGAGCGAAGCCGCTCAACTGCCTGACGTACCGTGCTGTGGTCATATATATATGCAACCTCACTCTTTGGCGTGAGGAAAAACATGATATTCATAAACAAGCTCCTGTTAAAGTATATCTTTTGATTGAAAATTTGCAGACGCCCGTCCGCTCTTATATAAGCGCTTCAGGCATCTTCACGATGCACTAACTCTACCATATCCCGGCTAAATTGTCCATATACAACATAAAACCTTAAGAAATCTTAACTAAACCGAAATTTTGAAAAATACTTTTTTTATATTGACAAACATAAAAAATCTGCTACAATTACTACTGTTGCCGCGCAGGCAGATGTGGCGGAATTGGTATACGCGCATGATTCAGGTTCATGTGAGCATTGCGCTCGTGCGGGTTCAAGTCCCGCCATCTGCATTAAGGACGGATTTTAATCCGTCCTTTTTTGTTGTCTAAAAATCATTGCCGCCTGGCTTCTTATCTTAGGCCCGGCGGCAATAATTCATTTTAATACCACTTTTTTAAAGTTCTTTTTACCCTTTTTTATAAGGAGCCCATCTCCGGATAAATCCGAAGCGCTAAACTCTGCGGCGGGGTCCATCACCTTTTCTCCTCCTGCGCTAACGCCTCCCTGCTGTACCGCGCGCCTTGCCTCTGAACGGGAAGTGGTAAGACCGGCTGCAACCAAAAGGCCGCAGATATCAATCTTTCCACCCTCAAGCATATCAGCAGTTATCTCTGCAACGGGAGCCTGCTCGGCACTCCCCGCTCCAAAAAGAGACCTGGCAGCGCTCTGAGCCTTTGCGGCTTCCTCCTCGCCGTGTACAAGCTTTGTAAGCTCAAAGGCAAGAATTTCCTTTGCGGTATTTAGCTGGCTGCCCTCCCACTTATCCATCTCATCGATCTTTTCAAGAGGCAAAAACGTAAGCATGCGCAGGCATTTTAACACATCCGCATCCGCCACATTTCTCCAGTACTGGTAAAACTCAAAAGGCGTCGTCTTGTTAGGGTCAAGCCACACAGCGCCTGACTGGGTCTTTCCCATCTTCTTTCCCTCGGAGTTTAAGAGCAGGGTTATCGTCATCGCATAGGCGTCCTTGCCAAGCTTTCTTCTGATAAGCTCTGTTCCGCCAAGCATATTAGACCACTGGTCATCCCCGCCAAACTGCATATTACAGCCATAGCGCCGATAGAGCTCTAAAAAATCATAGCTTTGCATAATCATATAGTTAAACTCCAAAAAGCTTAAGCCCCGCTCCATGCGCTGCTTGTAGCACTCCGCCGTCAGCATCCGGTTTACAGAAAAGCACGCTCCAACTTCCCGCAAAAGCTCCACGTAGTTAAGCTTAAGTAACCAGTCTGCGTTATTTACAAGGATGGCGCGATCTTCTGAAAAATCTATAAAGCGGCTCATCTGCTTCTTAAAGCACTCCACATTGTGGGCGATCGTCTCCTCCGTCATCATCTGACGCATATCTGTTCTACCGGACGGATCGCCGATCATCGCGGTACCTCCGCCGATAAGTACCAGCGGCTTATTACCCGCCATCTGCAGCCTCTTCATCAGACACAGCGCCATAAAATGCCCCACATGGAGACTGTCCGCTGTAGGGTCAAAGCCGATGTAAAACACCGCCTTGCCGTTGTTGATCATCTCCCTTATCTGCTCCTCATCCGTCACCTGGGCAATAAGTCCCCTTGCCACAAGCTCATCATAAATCGTCATCTATGTGACCTCCTGTATAACATTTTCACACATACGGATAGCCTATCTATCCAGCACCTCTCTCAATATCTGATTAACCATGCCGGGGTCCGCCTTTCCCTTCATGGCCTTCATCGTCTGGCCAACCAAAAAGCCCATGGCCTTTGTCTTTCCCGCCTTGTAATCCGCTACGGACTGCGGATTTGCCAAGGCAACCTCCTCTATAGTTTTCCTTAAAGCCCCGCTGTCACTCACCATGCCAAGCCCCTGCTCAGTGACATATCGCTCAGGGTCGATGTCGCTTTTAAACATCTCTTCAAACACCGCCTTTGCGGTGGGGCGATTGATCTTTCCCTTAGCGATAAGCTCGATAAGCTTTGCGAGGTTCTCCGGCGAAAATGATATCTCCTCCGGATCTTTTTCCGCCTCTTTTAAGAGCTTCATGGTATCTCCCATGAGCCAGTTGGAGACCTCCTTTGGCGAGCTTCCAAGCTTTACCGTAGCCTCAAACAGATCCGCAAGCCTCTTTGAGCCTGTAAGGATTTGTGCATCATACTCCGGCAGCTGATACTGCTTGATATAGCGCACAAGCCTCTCCTCGCGAAGCTCTGGCTGGCGTGCCCTTATGGCATCTATATACTCATCCGAGATGCGTATGGGCACCAGATCCGGCTCCGGGAAATACCTGTAATCCTGAGCGTCCTCCTTAGAGCGCATGGCGTAGGAATACTCCTTGTTGTCATCCCACCTTCTCGTCTCCTGGGTGACTTTCTTTCCCTCTTCCAAAAGCTCAATCTGACGCTTCCTCTCCGCCTCTATGGCACGGGCGATGGCCTTAAACGAGTTTAAGTTCTTCATCTCCGTTCGGGTTCCAAAGGCAGTACTTCCCACCTCACGCACAGAGAGGTTTACATCAGCTCTCATGGAGCCCTCCTGTAGCTTACAGTCGGATGCGCCAAGGTACTGGATGGTCATTCTAAGCTTTTCAAGATAAGCTATCACCTCGTCCGCACTTCTCATATCCGGCTCTGAGACGATCTCTATAAGCGGAACCCCTTTTCTGTTAAAGTCTACCAAGGTGCAGTCATCCCACTCATCGTGGATGAGCTTACCCGCATCCTCCTCCATATGTATCTCATGGATGCGTATCTTCTTTGTTCCCTGTCCGCTTCCTACTTCTACATATCCGTCTCGGCAGATCGGAAGATATAACTGTGAAATCTGGTAAGCCGTGGGGTTATCCGGGTAGAAATAGTTTTTCCTGTCAAACTTGCAGTTTTTTGTGATGGTGCAGTTTGTGGCAAGCCCCACCGCCACAGCATACTCTAACACCTGCTTATTTAACACCGGAAGTGAACCGGGCATACCGGTGCACACCGGGCAGGTGTGAGTATTTGGCGCGCCTCCAAAGGCAGTGCTGCAGCCACAAAAAATCTTTGTCTTAGTGGCAAGCTCCACATGCACCTCCAGACCGATCACTGTCTCATATTGCCTGCTCATGGATTGCCACCTCCTACCTCTATTTTGGGAGCCTCAAACTCGCCTCTCGCGCACTCATATGCAAACGCCGCGCGGATGATCTTCTTTTCCTGGAATGCATCGCCGATAAGCTGCATCCCGATGGGAAGCCCCAACTTATCTCTTCCGCAGGGAAGGCTGATGCCAGGAAGTCCTGCCAGATTTACAGAGATTGTGTAGATATCACTTAAGTACATCTTTAAAGGATCGCTTAGGGATTTTCCAATCTCCGGCGCAGTGGTGGGAGCCACCGGGCCCAAAATGCAGTCATATTTCTTAAATGCCGCATCAAACGCTCCCTTTATAAGAGCCTTTACCTTTAAGGCCTTTACATAATAGGCGTCGTAATATCCGGAGCTTAGCACGAAAGACCCAAGCATGATCCTGCGCTTAACCTCCTGACCAAAGCCCTCGCTTCTGCTTTTCTTATACATATCATGAAGACCATCGTAAGTTTTTGCCCTGTAGCCGTACTTTACCCCGTCAAATCTTGCCAGGTTGGAGCTTGCCTCCGCGCAGGCAATAACATAATAAGCGGGAATTGCATATTTTACAAGACCAAGATCAAACTCCTCTACAATAGCCCCCTTCTTCTCAAGCTCTTTTGCCGCGTAAAGTACAGCGCTCTTAACCTCAGCATCAAGCCCCTCGCTCATATAGTCTCTTGGAATGCCGATGCGCATGCCACGCACATCATCCACCAAAGCGTCACTAAATCCGTAATCCTCTCGCTTAACAGAGGTGGAATCCTTGGGGTCATATGATGCAATCGCCTCTAAAACTGCGGCACAGTCCGCCACATCCCTGGTCATGGGGCCAATCTGGTCAAGCGATGAGGCATAGGCGATCAGCCCGTAACGAGAGACAGTTCCGTAGGTGGGCTTTAATCCTGTAACCCCGCAGTAAGATGAGGGCTGACGGATGGAGCCGCCGGTATCCGAGCCAAGGGCATACGGCACTTCCCTGCCTGCAACAGCTGCCGCACTTCCTCCAGATGATCCCCCCGGAACGTGATTTATATCATACGGATTTTTTGTCGCACCAAACGCACTGGTCTCCGTGGTGGAGCCCATCGCAAACTCATCCATATTAGTCTTTCCGATGATCACCGCGCCCGCTCTTTTAAGATTTATGACTGCTTCAGAATCATAGACCGGCATGAAATTTTCTAACATTTTTGAGCTGCATGTGGTTTTCATTCCCCTGGTGCACATCACATCCTTGATGGCAACAGGCACTCCCGCAAGGGGACTTATAAGCTCATTACTGTCAATCCTTTTTTGAATATCCTCTGCCTGCGCTAATGCTCCGTCCACATCAACCGTCACAAAAGCGTTAAGGGCAGCCTCTTTTTCCTGGATGGCGTCAAGGGAGGCTTTAGTCGCCTCTAAAACGGACACCTCTCTCTTTTTTATTTTTTCGGAAAGCTCTCGGGCTGTCAAACTCATCAAATCCATGGCATCCTCCTCATTGCGGTATAGCGCCTATTCCACAGTCTTTGGAACGACAAAGCTGCCGTTTTTTGTCTGGGAGGCGTTAGATAGAAGCTCATCTCTCGCATCGCCGTTTGTAACCACATCCTCCCTAAACACATTGTAGACAGGAAAAGTGTGTGACATGGGCTCTACGCCCTCTGTGTCAAGCTCGTTTAATGTGTCGATGTAGTTAAGCATCTCCTCCATATCTTTCTTGGCCTTCTCCTTTTCATCTGCCGAAAGGGAGAGCTTTGCAAGGATCCCCACATAGTCAATCATCTCATCATCAATTCTGTTTGCCATGACCTCTCATCTCCTTAAATTTCTAATCCAAAACCCGCGTTTTAAACTTATCTCAGACTTTCTAAGGCTCCAGCCTGTTTACATCTCTTGGGAACAGACTGACCTCCCTGACATTTACCTCTCCTAAAAGCTTCATTGTGAGGCGTTCAAGGCCAAGGCCCAGCCCGCCATGCGGAGGCATGCCGTACTTAAATATCATCAGATAGGATTCCATCCCCTCCGGGGTCATGTTTCTCTTTTCAATCTTGTCTAAGAGCATCTGATAGTCATGGATGCGCTGTCCGCCGGTGGTAACCTCTATGCCCTTATATAAAAGGTCAAAGCTTAAAGTGTAGCGGGGATCATTCGGATCATCCATGGCATAAAACGGACGCTTCTTTGACGGGTAGTGGGTGACAAATACAAAATCTGTGTCATACTCCTCCTTAAAATACCGCCCGATAAGCTGCTCCTCCTCCGGCTCTAAGTCGTATGGGTTTCTTATGGCACGGTTGTACTTTTCTGAAACCAGCTGCTTTGCCTCATCAAAGCGCACCTGCGGGATCTCCTTTATAGGGGAGAGCTCCACACCCAAAAGCTTTAGTTCCTTGGAATATTCATTTAGCAAAAGCTCCATCATCCGCTGTAAGAAGCCAGTCTCCATCGCCATAATATCCTTAAAGCTATCTATATATCCCATCTCAAAATCCAGAGACATATACTCATTTAAATGTCTTGCGGTGTTGTGCTTTTCTGCGCGAAATACCGGCGCCACTTCAAACACCCTGTCATAGACCCCCACCATGGTCTGCTTATAAAACTGGGGCGACTGCGCAAGCTCCGCTTTCTGTCCAAAATAGTCCAGCTTAAAGATATTTGCGCCCCCCTCTGCTCCTCTGGAGACAATCTTTGGACTATGGATCTCTGTAAATCCCTGTGAGGTTAAAAACTCCCTAAACGCCCTTACAATGCCCTCCTGAATTTTAAACTTTGCGCGCTCTCTAACGTTTCTAAGAGTCAGGGGACGGAGATTAAGCTTTGTGTCAAGAGAAGTGTTTAGCTTCCACTTTGAAATGGAGATTGGCATTATATGCGCAGGCTCTGATAGGACTTTTAAGGTCTTTAGGCGAATCTCATAGCCGCCCGGGGCTCTCTCCTCCTTAGAGATAGTGCCGGAAACTTTTACGCATGCCTCCTCCTTTACATCTGAAAGGTCAAACCCGGCGACTCCGCTCTCATATACGCACTGCACCAGACCTTCAGCTTTTCTAAGTATAATAAATGCAACATCTCCCATATCACGGATGGTGTGAACCGCTCCGTTTATGTGGACTTCCTGGCCCGCAAAAGAACCGCTTACCAGGTCGCTTACGCTAATCAAGTCCTTCTCTATAACTCCAGTGATAAATTCCATAAAAAGTCCTCCTTTTTAAACATGGTCTTAACTGTTTTAGCCAATGTCCGGAGGAAAATTAAAAACCCCGGAACACAAACCGTATTCCGGGGCGAATATATTCATATCCGCGGTACCACCCGCATTGAACAAGGACTACTTCCTGCAAACCCTGTTCCACTCTTTTTCGTGTAACGTACAGACTACGGGGATGGCTACCCTCTTTTAAAGCTCACCATACCAGCTCCGGAGCGTTCCCATGACCAAAGTTCCATGCGCTGGCTCTCAGTCGGTGACCTGCGCTTCCTGTCTGGCTCTTATCCAGATCCTGAGTCTCCTTCACAGCTTTTATATTATGAGGGGCATTATGCGCCCCTAATAGGCATAATCTTAACACAGGCGACTCCCCGCCGCAAGGGTTTGAAATGTATTTTTTTTGATACACTAAAGCGTGGAAGTGTTTAGTCTTCCTCCTCATAGCTTTCTAAGAATTCCAGAAATGTCTGACACGCCTCGCCCGCTTCTCCGGTGACGGGAAATGCCAGAATAAATGCCTCGCCGTCATTGTCTCCCACAAAGCCCATCTCTTCCTCTTTAATAAAACTTAAGTGGCTGATATCAAGACCGCATGCATATTCGTTTCCGTCCTCGTCCGTGCCCATCACCAGATAATCCTCCCAGTAATCAAGCCGTTCTTCATCAAGGATCTCCGTGACATCAGCAAAAATCGGCTCCAGACTGTTGCAGTATTCCATAAAGCTCTCCGGCATGATCACCGCATCAAGTGAGCCAACACGCACATTTAGGAAGAACTTTTCATAAAAGCTTGTATCCCCCGCCGTATTTTCCACTCCGGTGTATGAAAGCTGATACTGCGTATCAAAATAGGTGTACATATCTGTGGAGTCAAGCTCAAAATACTCATCTAAAGTCTCTGACATATCCGTATCACTAAGACGCATATATCCATTTATCAGCGCGACATTTATCACACTCTCGGAATTTGAAAATACATATCTGGAAAGTGCCCAAGCGATCGCAGCGATAATGATGACGCCAGTGACCATCCATGCCTTGTAATAGGTAAAGATATACTCTGCCTTTTCCTTTTTAGACATCGCCGCCCATTTCTGTTTTCGCTCCTCTTTTACCCTATTTATAATCTCTGCGTCTCTGTCTAGGGCGTCTTCCCTCGCTTTAGACTCTTCTGATACAATCTTTTCCATCACAGGATCTCGCTTAAGCTCGCCTTCTTCCTCCGACTCCTCACTATCTTCTTTCGCCTCCTCCTCAGCTGATGGCTCTAATCCGCGGTCTTTTATATAAGCGCTAAATTTTTTCCGGATATAAAATGCCTTGGGATAGGACAAAACTGCAAGGCCAATAAGGGGACTTAAAAAAATGAGAACGGAGACATTTACCGCCAGAAGAAAAATCCCCAGTGTATAAAGCCCCATGATAATACTTGCGGGTAGATAAATTAAGAGAAATTTTAAGGCGTTTTTTAGCCCCGTGCTTGACGTCTCCTCAAACTTTGCCCTGACAGCAAAATACCACTCCGAAAGAACTGTAATAAACACAAGCATCGCCACTGTGATGCCGTAAAAGACGCTCTTATAGTCCACGTCATTCTGTGCCCAGAGAGCCAGATCTACCACCAAGAGCGCCATTAGGGCCAGCAAAAAAAGCCATCCTCCAAAGGAGCCCTTTAGATTTAAACGAAATTCCTTCCAAAAGGTTTTTGTGATACCGCCCTCCTCGTTTCCTGCCATTTTCATCATCACCGCATACATTGCCGTCAGCGAGGCGCCCGCCGTGACAACCGGAATGCAAAACACCAGCGTCAGGATGTTTAGAAGACAGAGATCAAATATTTTAGTCATAAAATTATTAAAAGGATTCTCAGGTCCAACAAGCTTGCTCATATTAAACAAAATCCCTTCCCAGTTATTCTCCGCAAAAAAACGTAACGTCAGCTTATACGATACTCCTCTTAGCGCCTCAAGTCAAGAAAGAGGCGGCATTCTAAAAGTAAATGTCGTTTATGTTTAAAAACGGGTGCAGATTCTTTTGCACCCGTCTTTAAATCTATAAAATTTTCATAACTTATGCCTTCACAGCACCCGAGGTGAGACCACTGTAAATCCACTTCTGGCATGTGATAAACACAATCAGCGCCGGCAGCATGGAGATAATTACTCCCGCGCAGATCAGATTGTACTTACTGCCCAAAGGCCCCACGAATGTATACAGTGACGTGGACACTGTGGCGTAGCGCGTTTTATCCTGCAAATACAGATTTGCCGCATAGTACTCGTTATAAGTTCCAACACCCTTTAGTATACAGCTGGTCACGATCGCCGGCTTTAACAGGGGCAAAAGGATCTTAAAGTAAATCGTGTAATATCCCGCACCGTCAACGATAGCCGACTCGTCCAAAGAAACAGGTATATTTTCGAAAAACTGTATATAAATATAGATCGATATAACGTCCGTTCCGCACATCATGATGATGTAGCCGACCATGGAGTTTATAAATCCCAGCTTATACATAATCTCATACACCGCAATCTGCATCGCGATACCGGGAAGCAAAGACGCAAACAGGAAGAGGTTCCTGATCAGACCGTTTCCACGAAACTTAAAGCGGTTTAAGACATATGCAAGCTGCGTTCCTAGCAGTGTGGAAATCAGCAGCACGCAGACCAGAATGATAAGGGAGTTTCTAAACGCCATTCCCATGTTAGCTCGCTCAAACGCCTGCACAAAATTGTCAAAATTAAGCCAGCTTTCCGGCAGTGTCATTACATTGGTCTGCTGATACTCTGTCTCCGTCTTAAACGCGGTGATAACACATGAGACGATGGGAATAACAGCTACTAATGAGAAGAATACCAGCGATGCATATTTTATAATATTAACTATCAATCTTTTTAGCTTGTTAAGTATCATATTCTCACCCCACTTTCGCCTCTAATCTTGCTTTCTTACGCTTCTTAGATCTCCTGACCTCATCATCCTCAGTCGCATCACGGAATACGTACTTAAAGAACAGCTTCTGTAAAATGGTGGCTAAGAAGATCAGAGCCAGCAAAATAACCGCCATGGCTGAAGCCAGACCAACCTTTTGCTGAGTATGAGCGATCTCATGCATAACCACGAAATACGTACCTGTTCCGTTCGCACCGTCAGTGATAACATAAGGCGGCTCGAAAGCACTCAGCGAACCGGTGATTGACAGGATGACGTTTAGCATAACGATAGTGCTGATATTTGGCAGGATGATGTAGAAAAACTGCTGGAACTTATTCGCTCCGTCCAGCTCTGCCGCCTCGTAGAGATCTCCGTCCACGGACATGATGGCTCCGATAAACAGCACCATATTCTGCCCAAAATATCTCCACAAAGAGGTTGCAACCAGTGACCAGTTGTTGATCTTCTGGTCGCGCAGCCAGTAGGGCAGATTTTCCAGATCAAAGCCGCACCACTGCAAAACGGTATCAAGCACGAAGCCCCTCGTGTAGAAGAACTTAAAGATAAATCCCACCGCGATACCGTTTATAAGATACGGGAAGAACATGAATCCCTTAAATATGGATCCACCCTTTACCTTAAAGCTAAGGATTGTCGCAAGATATAGCGCAAGCGCCAGCTGAACAAGCGCACCCGCCATGTAGTAAAGGCTGAGCTTTAGAGCGCCAAAGCAGTCGCTTCTGTTAAAAACGCTGATATAATTTTTCAAACCGACAAAGGTTCTGGTTCCTATGTACTTCATGTCGTAGAAGCTAAAACCAATCATCTCCGCAAAGGGCAGATATGTAAAGACAAACAGCAGTATCAGAGGGATTACCATAAACGTCACGATCACTAATCCCCGCTGAAATTTTCTGCCGTGCATCCACCCTGGGAGTATCATTCTTCTTTCTGCCATATTACTCCTTCTCCGATTTGTATTTGACAAATTGGGCCAAGGGATGTGTCTCCCTTGACCCAACAATTAATCAATCATAAGAAACACTCATTCGGACTATCTGGGTGATTTGCTGTTAATATAGCACCTCTACTCCCAGTTCCTCCTGTGCACTCTGCCATTTTTCGGTCCACTCTTCCATGATCTCGTCAAATGTCTTTGTGCCGTTGAATGCAGCCTCTACGATCTCCTGAACCTTGGAGTTTCCGCCGGAGTTGAAGGAGAGCTCGCTCTCTGCGTTCATATCGTCAAGTAAATCCTCTTCGCCATCTAAAGCTGCAACATCTGACAGAACGGTTGCGCTGGTGAAGTCGAAGGATGTCTCAGCGGTCTTGGAGATGGGATATCCGCCCTCAAGCTCGCACCAGCCAGACTCCTCAACCATCCACTTTACGAATACCATAGCAGCCTTCTGGTTGTCAGAAGAAGTTGTTGCGCTGATTGCGTAAGCGTAGTCAGGACCTGCGGATGCGTACTGAACGCCGTCCACGGTGATAGGGAAAGGCATGTAGCCGATGTCGTCAGCATTCTCGCCCGCTTCCTTCATCTGGATAACTGACCAGGAACCAAGGATCATACATCCGATCTCGCCGTTGTTAAGCATGGTCTTGCTGGTCTCCCAGTCCGTTGTTGTAAAGTCGTCCTCAATAAGGCCCTGTGCAACTGCGTCATAGAGAATCTTGTAAACAGCGTAAGCGCCTGTTCCGTCTCCATTGTCGCTGAAAGGATCCGATGTGTGAGCAAACTTCTGGTTAAGCCATGTCTCATCACCCAGAGAAATTATTCCCAGATAAGCATCCCATGCGCCCATCGTCCAGCCTGCGGCATAGTTGGTGTAAAGCGGGATAGCATCTGTGTTTTCCTTAATTAATGTAAGAGCCTCTATAAACTCATCCGGTGTTGTGGGAAGCTCTGTGATGCCTGCATCCTCAAATACCTGCTTATTATAAACGATACCGTTTGCATTTCCCATGTAGCCGATACCGTAGCACAGGCCGTCATATGCATATGAGTCTGCGAAATTGATGTACTCGTCCATCTCCTCAATGGTTCCGTAAGGGATGAAGTATGTGGAATACTCAGATGCGCTTACAGCGGGGATGAACATTACATCGCCCCAATCCTGAGTGGAAAGGCGCAAAAGAGAATCCTCCGCATAGTCTGTGATAGCTTCCATCTCAACGGTGATGTTCGGATACACCTCGTTGAATGCTGCGATAAGCGCCTCCATCGTTCCATCCTCTGCACGGTCTGTCTTGTGGTGAATGAACTTGATGGTTGTCGTTATGTCTGTGTAGCTCTCACCTAAGACAATTGACGCATAGGTAAGTTCCTCTTCATCATCACTGCCAGAATCGTCCGATGAATCATCCGCGTTCGCGTCATCAGCCGCATCGGTGTCATCTGTGCTGTCTGAAGTGGAGGAGCATCCGATGAGGGATGCGCCAAGCGCCACTGTCATAAGCAGTGCGCTAACTCTCTTGATTTTTTTTCTCATAACTAACCTCCTTTTTTTCTTTCTCAATCACAGTCCGAACTATGATTTCCTCATGAGGTAAGTTTATCAAAACTTTATAAGAATTTCACTTCCCAAAATTGCGTTTTATCTTCTAATATTGATATAGTTGTGCACCTTTCCTTTTGACATTGAATTATTATGGTTTTTTTTGTGGATTTGTGCGAATGCACTCCCTCGCCCCTTAAATTACTCTTTATTTTTTAGCTTATTTTTTTCGGATTTCCCTTTAATTTTTTGTTTAATTTGCATTTTACTCATTAACTTTTTGGGCTTTTGCGCAGATGATACTTTAATATTGACTTTATATCTTGTTTTTGATATCCTGACATAAACAAAGTCTAACACTTAGCATCCTAGAAAGGAGGCTGTAATTGATCTTTTCAAGCACATTTATGCACGCCGTCACCTTTGCCTCCGTCCCAAGGGCGGATATATCGCTATCATCCCTGCTTCCTCCCGCCGTGGACTACAGCCCATCCGCGGCGGAGCATTTGATATATCTAAAGGCTGCCGGATATACTGAATTTCCGGCAAACACGCGCTACTCGCAGCAAAATTTCCACTCATATCTGCTGCTCTTTACGCATGAAGGACGCGCCACCCTCCAATATGAGAACGGAGTTTATACCATCAGGCCAAACACTATTCTCTTTATAGACTGCCGCATGGCGTATACTCTCATCTGCTCCACTATATGTAAGTTTAGCGCAGTATTTTTTGATGGCTATCCGGTACCGTATTACTACGAGCTTTACCACAAAATTGCCCCGCCCGTCCTTACGCTTTCAGACGGCACCCTCTTTCCTCACTTTTTTCAAAAGCTTTCAGGACAGGATTTTACATACCCAGATCTGATAAATGCTAATCTTCTAACGGAGATATTAACTCACCTTCTTTATGTGTGTCAAAGTAGCCAAAAAACAGATGACATCCCCGCATGGCTTAATCAGCTAAGGGCTCATCTTGAAAAAAGCTATACTACCCGTTTTTCACTTGATGAGCTCTCAGACGACTTTCACATAAACAAATATCAGATCTGCAGGGATTTTAAAAAATATTTTAAAACCACACCCCTACACTACTTAAATGCCATTCGCTTAGAACACGCCCGCTCTCTTCTGGAGGAAACTTCTGAATCTGTTGGCGAGATCGGATGGAGGGTTGGCTTTTTAAATCCCACCCATTTTATTCAGCTTTTTAAGCGGGAGTACGGCATCACCCCCGCCATGTATCGAAAGAAATTTTCTCAGATGTCAAAAAAATAGAGTAAACCCCAGGCATTTGCCATCCGGCT
>CAZYLH010000004.1:0-12361 GCA_964648695.1 uncultured Lachnospiraceae bacterium
AACCTATTTTTTTTAATAAAACAATCAAAAATCCCAAAAGATTAAATTTTATTTTCCAAAAAAGCTAAGCCGCCATCCCTTGCCCGGATGGCGGCTTGCGCTTCATAAAATGGCTTTTTGTAATCTATACTTTACCAGGAATAGTCACACTCGTTGCACTTTCGCACCTCAACGCCCTTTACGTTCTTTAGATGCCCTGTGCTTTTAAGACCTTCCCTCACGACCCTTGCCCATTCCCTGGCGCTTAACACTATCTCAGTGTTGTCGTCAAAGGTGATCGTGCAGGCTCCCGGTTTTTCACATTTGCTGTCAAAACAGAGCTTGAACATCTGCCTTCTGTCGATGGCACCGATTTCTTCCAGACTTTTCATCATTCGATAAACGGTCGCCACCCCTATGGTCGGGTCTTTCTTTATCACCTCATAGAAGATATCCTTACAGCAGGTGCAATCATGCTCTAAAATTACGTCAATGATCAGCTTTCTCTGATTGGTCAGTCGGTATCCGTGATCCTTAAGCCTCTGATACACCAACGTTCTCTGAATATCCAGGTTCTCCCCGGAAACCATCCGCTGATACATCTGATTTTCCGCTGCTTTTTGCACGTTTCCCTCCCTTCTGCCAATGTCTAAATTTTCTAAAGCATTCACGCTTTTTTCGCGGCTTTGGCGGCAAGCTCTAGGAGCTCATCATCGCTCATATGATCACCGCAGCCACATCCGCCGCAGCCACCGCAGTTTCCGGCACAGATGTGCTTTCCCGCCTTTTTATCCCGCAGGATAGAGCGTATAGCTAAAAAGATAATTCCTGCTACTAACATCAAGACTAAAGCCGTCCCCATAGCCACTCCTTTTTCTTACGCAGCTTTTGCAGCACTCCTGCCTCTTTCTGCGTTCTTATAAGGCCTAAACAGCAGATATATAAATCCTATTATGAGAAGAATTGCCACTATGGTCCAGATGCCAAAGCTTCCGCCTAAGAAGAGGTTGCCAATCTGGTATACCACAAGTGATACCACCCATGCCAGACCGCACTGATAACCTATAGCAAACCAGAACCACTTTGCGTTATTCATCTCTCTTTTAATAGCTCCCATAGCCGCAAAGCATGGTGCGCACAGCAGGTTAAAGATAAGGAACGCCATACCGCTTGCAGAGTTAAACATTGCCGCCATGTTTGCGTATACTGTGCCCTCGCCTGCGCTGTAGAGAATACCGAGAGTGCCAACGATATTTTCCTTAGCCACAAGACCGGAGATGGAAGCCACAGCCGCCTGCCAGTTTCCAAAGCCCTGCGGAATAAAGATCCATGCCAGACCCTTACCGATGGTCGCTAAAATACTGTAGCTAATCTCGTCCTCCTCAAGCATCGTAAAGGCGCCATCCTTAAATCCAAAGTAGGTTGTAAACCAGATCACAATTGTGGAGAGCAAAATCACGCTTCCCGCCTTCTTGATGAAGGACCAACCGCGCTCCCACATGCTGCGAAGCACCGCGCCCACCGTGGGCAGGTGATATGCGGGAAGCTCCATTACAAACGGCGCCGGGTCCCCTGTAAACATCCTTGTCTTTTTTAAGATAATACCTGAAAGAATAACCGCAGCCACGCCGATAAAATATGCGCTGGTTGCAACCCATGCCGCGCCGCCAAAGATAGCTCCCGCGATCATTGCGATAAATGGTACCTTTGCACCGCAGGGGATAAAGGTGGTGGTCATGATGGTCATTTTTCTGTCTCTGTCACTCTCGATCGTTCTAGAAGCCATAATGCCGGGAATACCGCATCCTGTGCTGACAAGCATTGGGATGAAGCTCTTTCCAGAAAGGCCAAATCTCCTGAAAATACGATCCATGATGAATGCCACACGAGCCATGTATCCGCAGGACTCAAGAAATGCCAGCAAAATGAAGAGAACCAGCATCTGCGGCACAAAGCCCAAAACCGCACCTATACCGGCTACGATACCGTCAAGCACCAGACCGCTAAGCCAATCCGCACAGCCAACTGCGTTTAAGCCCATCTCGATAAGAACCGGGATACCGGGAACCCAGATGCCGTCATCTGACGGATCCGGCTCTGTACAGTCATAGCTTTCATAAATTTCCACCGCCTCAGTTAGATCCTCATAGGAAGCGGTGACTTCCTCTGTGGCCAGAGTGTCCTCATCCTCTATAAGGTATGTCGCCTCAGCGTCCTCATCAAAAAGGGCAAGCAGGGCTCCTAGCGCTGTTAGCGCCGCATCTGCGTCATAGTCTTCTGACTCTGTATCAAGCGCTTCTGCAATTTCTTCTACGTCAAGCCCCTGCTCATCCGCGTAAGAAACAAACCCGTTAATAACCTCTGCGGCTCCACCAAACTCTTCTGCCTTCTCCTCGTAGTCGCTTGCGCCAATGCCAAGCAGATGGAAGCCATCTCCAAAGAGATTGTCGTTTGTCCAGTCCGTAGCCGCTGCGCCGATGGTGGACATGGCAATGTAGTAAACCAAAAACATAACCAGTGCGAAAATGGGAAGCGCCAAAATTCTGTTTGTGACAATCTTGTCAATCTTGTCGGAGGTTGACAGCCTGTCCCTATGCTTTTTCTTATAACAATCGGCAATAACGGCTGATATATACTCATAACGCTCATTGGTGATAATGCTCTCCGCATCATCATCAAATGCTTCCTCAAGATCTTTAATCACCTGCCCCACATCTGGAGCATCCTTCATGGTTTCTAAGATCTTTTCATCCCTCTCAAGAAGCTTTATAGCAAAAAAGCGCCTCTGCTCCTGTGGGATATCTGTGGGGATCTCATCCTCCACAGCACTGATGGCATCTTCTACACGGGAATCAAATGAGTGAACCACCTTTGCGGGCTTGTTGCTACCAGCGGCCCTCACCGCCATCTCGGCAACCTCCTTAACGCCGGTGCCCTTTAGCGCAGAGATTGCGATAACATCGCACCCCATCTTATCTGAAAGCTTCTTTAGATTGATCTTATCTCCGTTTTTCTCCACAAGATCGATCATGTTTACAGCCATAATCACGGGGATTCCAAGCTCTAAAATTTGAGTTGACAGATAGAGGTTTCTCTCGATATTTGTACCGTCCACGATGTTTATGATGGCGTCCGGTCTCTCAGTTATCAAATAATTTCTGGCGATAACCTCCTCAAGCGTATATGGTGACAGGGAATAAATTCCCGGAAGATCCATTATGGTCACATCACTGTTCTTCTTTAAGCGACCTTCCTTTTTCTCCACTGTAACGCCGGGCCAGTTTCCAACAAACTGGTTTGCTCCCGTCAAGGCATTAAACAGCGTAGTCTTACCGCAGTTTGGATTTCCTGCAAGCGCAATCTTAACAGCCATATTTTCCTCCCTAAGCTTTGCATTTTACTTTTATTAGTCTTGTCTAACCGTGGTGTAAAAAAGAAAGGTGTTTTACTCCACCTCCACAAGCTGAGCGTCTTCTTTTCTGAGAGACAGCTCATAGCCCCTTACAGTTACCTCCACCGGGTCGCCTAGTGGCGCCACTTTACGGATATAAATTTCCGCACCCTTCGTGATGCCCATATCCATGATACGTCTTTTTATTGCGCCTGAGCCGATGATTCTAGTCACCTTAACCCTGGAGCCAACAGCGGCATCTCTTAATGTCTGCATCGCTTTTCCTCCTTAATTTATACATGTATCTTTGAAGCCAGAGTCCTATCCAGTGCAACTCTGGATTCTTTCACGTTTACAATCAGGTTCCCGCTAATGTCAGCAACTACCTTCACCAGCGTTCCAGCCACAAAGCCCAATTCCTCCAGGCGCCTGCGCACCTCCTCTTTACCAGAGATTTTCTTGATAACAAATTCATCTCCACGATGAGCCATTGTCAAAGGCATAACATCATCCCTCTCTTCTTTTCAGCTTTAGAACCATAATTTTAGTTTTAATCTCGTAACCAAGATTAGTATATTCTAACTCCTTTCCTTTGTCAATATGTTTTTGATATTCATTTTCATTTATTCTAAAAAATTTTTTTACGGGTCAGAGCGCCAAATTCTAAGCCACCCTTCAGGCTTTTACTGCCTTTTTTCTTGACCATCCATCATTTTCGGGCTATAATATAGAAAATTTGGGGGGAGAAAAGTATGAGTTATATTGAGCATAAGTCAAACGAGTCCGTGGAGGATTACCTTGAGACAATCCTCATCCTAAGCAAGCGCCTTCCTGCGGTGCGCTCCGTGGACATCGCAAATGAGTTAAACTATAAAAAATCCAGCATCAGCGTGGCGATGAAACACCTTCGTGAGCGCGAGTACATCACCATGAGCCCGCAGGGCTTTATCACCCTCACCGATGAGGGAAAAAAGCTTGCGGAGATGATCTATGAAAGGCATCGCCTGCTCTCTGACTGGCTGATACGCCTTGGCGTAGATCCGGAAATAGCCGCAAAAGACGCCTGCCGCATTGAGCACGACATAAGTCCGGAAAGCTTTGCCGCCATCAAAAAATTTATCCAGTAAAATTTTCATTTAAAAAGCCGGGTTATGCCTCGCACATGAGACATAGCCCGACTTTTATTTTTCTGCATTTTTTCTCTATATTTTTCTTATGTTTACCCTATGCCTTCTTTCTTGTAAAGGAAACCCCTGCCACCTTCGGACCGCAATTTGCAGCTATAGCCGCGCCAACCTGATAACAGCTATCCGGGCCATAACCTAACTGCTCTGTCATAGCTTCCTCCAGCTCCTTTTTACAAGCTTCATCAGAGCCGTATATTATCTGGTAAGGGCTGCCAGGCTCCATATCCGCCACAGAAAACTCCACAACCTTAGATATTAAGTTCTTTTCTCCTCTGCACTTTGCGGCAGTGGTAATCTCATTGTCGCAGATCTTCATCACCGGCTTTAAGCCAAGCTTATCTCCCACAAATGCCGCGGCAGAGGGAATGCGTCCGGACTTTGCCGCGTATTTTAATATATAGATACCAAAGAAAACCTCTCTCCTGGGGATAATCCCCTCAAGATAATCCACGATCTCTTTAGCGTCTTTGCCATCTGCGCGCATTTTTGCCGCCTGGATTACCGGCCAGCCATAAAAAGCGTTATAACCGCATCCGTCAATATTATATATATTAATCTTTCCTGCATATTCCGGGTGTTCATCAAAAAAAGCATCCTTTGCCATAACGGAATTTCCGTAGGTGGCAGAGCCGTGGGAGTTAATGAGGACCAGTATCAGATCCGTGACCCCCTCCTGCGCCTTTTTTAAGTAGAACTCCTGAAACTCATAGGGCGTTATCTGTGATGTCTTTGGTATTTCATCATGCTGCTCCATCAGGCGAAAAAAACCTTCGTTGTCAAAATCCACCCGGCTGACATAGCTTTTTCCTCCCAGCGCAATCTGAAATGGCAGGATCTCAATGCCATATTTCTTCTCATCCTCGTATGAAATATCGCTGGCAGAATCAGTTATTATCTGGATCTTTTTTTCCATGGGCGTACGCTCCTTTGTTTTTATCATTCTCCCGAACGCTTTTTAGAATAGCCCAATTTAAAAATACTGTCAACCGCTTATTTATTCGCTCTGATAGACAACCACTCCATCCTTGATGGTCTTTATTATCCGTATATCCTTAATCCTAATGGGATCTATTTCAAAAGGATCAATATCCATAATAATCATATCCGCCTTCTTTCCCGGCGCAAGCGTCCCCTTACTGTCTTCCTCATGGTAAGCATATGCTCCGCCGTAGGAGGCTGCGCGAAACGCCTCATAAACGCTGATTTTCTGGAACTCTCCCAGTACATTTCCCGTGCGGGTGATACGGTTTACGGCGCACCATATGGAATGCAGCATATTCGGGCGGGTTACCGGCATGTCCTGATGCAGGTTTATCATAAGCCCCGCATCAAGCGCCCAGCGACAGGGGCTGATGTTTTCCCCGCGAATTTTTCCCAAGTTCTTTTTGTGGACATCTCCCCAGAAGTACACATGTCCGGTGAATATTGAGGCGATCATGCCAAGCGGTGCCATTTTCTCCAGCTGGTCTTTGCGCGCGGTCTGACAATGTATCATCACTGGGCGCAAATCCGCGTCTCTTTTTTCCGGATGCTTATAAAGTGCCTTACTGTAACAGGAAAGGAGCTGATCTCCAGATGCGTCACCATTGCAGTGCGCTAAGACCTGTACTCCGTCCCCCACGGCCTCCTCAAGCCAACTTTCCACCGCTTCATCCGTATACTTTGGATAACCGCAGTAATCCCCGCTGTTTTCATAGGGCTTACTTAGCCATGCCGACTTTCCCTGAGGCGAACCGTCCAGGATGATTTTACAGCCGCCAATCTTTAAATGTCCTTTATACTTTCCTTTGTACTCCGAAAACTTCCTTATAATTTCTCCTGCGTTTTCCTCAACCAGCGGATAGGCCACCACATCCACCGTAAGCTGATCATTTTCGTTAAACGCCATCAGGGTCGCAATAGACTGTTCGTTAGCGCCCCCTTCCTGCACAGTGGTTATGCCGTTTTCAAGATACATCTTCTCCGCTGTTTTGATGGAGACGTTCTCACCTGTGTTCATGCGGCCCATAAGGGAGCCAAGTCCCTGAAACATGGCTGCTTCTTCCAGATATCCGTCTGGCTCGCCACTTCCCGGCTCTCTTCCTATCTTTCCTCCGGGAGGTTCCGGGGTCTTACTACTTATCCCCGCCAGTTTAAGCGTTAAGGTGTTTACACATCCCATATGCCCCGACGTGTGCACGACGCACACAGGAATCGTCTCAGAGATTTGATCTAAAACGTGCCTGTCAGGGTGTTTCTCTGCCGGAAGGAAGTTATGGTCATATCCCCATCCGATAACCACGCCGTTTTCTGAGATATTTTTTTCTTTAATGAACGCTTTCATAACCGAGACAATATCATCAAAGTTTGAGCAGGCAGTCAGGTCCGCCATCATGCCAATCTGCATCGCCATCAGAAAATGACTGTGTCCGTCTATAAAAGCAGGCATAAGGGTTTTTCCAAGAAGGTCTATCTCGCAGGCGTCACTGTTTTCTGCCCTCAATTTTTCATAGCTGCCGACCGCCTTTATTATGCCATCCTCTGTGAGGAGCGCCTCCACGCTCTCCCCTTCTTTTTCCATGGTATAAATATTTCCGTTATAATACAGCTCTTTCAAAAAACTTCCCCCTTTCATCTTTTACGGGTTGTCTTTTTGAATTACTTAACAATTCCTGTCACGTCACCAATTCGCGGCTCTTCGCGAAGGAAACCCTTTAAAACCACAGGGCCTTCCTCTTCTCCTGTGACACCGGCCTTTGTTCCTTTTAAGAAGCTAAAAGTGGGCTTTCGCCATACCCTAAAGACTTTCAAAAGGATCAGGTAGATGATACAGGTCGCAGCCATCAGGCCTATCATCACCCAGAAGCTTAAAACGCCAGTTCCCCATAAGGTAACTAAAATTATCATGGGCGATGAAAATACCATCGCTGCATTCATGATGCCAAGCTCATCCGCAGCCCCGGACTGCAGCCTGGGATCCACAATACGTATCAGAGACATGCCGCTTGGCGTGGTTCCGGTTGCCGTTCCGTACAGTCCCAGCACACGCTCAAAGTCATGGTCGCTGCCTAACCTGCTTCCAAAATACATGCAGACAGCAAATGTGACAGCTGTTATAATGACGCACTCGATCAAAATCGGAATGAGCCAGTCTCCCAACACGTCCAGCTTTACGGACATAAATGCACCGACAACAAGGAAGTCTGAGAGCCAACCGGATATTTTGCTCTGGAGAGAGTCGTTGATTAAATAGTCAATTTTTAACTTCCGCATGATTGCCTTTACAAGATAAGCTGCTATCATACCGCAAAAGAACAGCATCGATGCAAAGGAGGAACCAAATACAGGAATATAGCTAACCACCTGCGCCACTCCCAATGTGACGATGTAGGTTATTCCCATAATCGCAAAATGAAACGCCAGAGTATCAATGTTTCCGGAATTCGTGGTAACCTTTCCCAGAGACTCATGCTGCTCGGAAGGAGTCAGATAGCCTCTTTCAACAGAAGCGTCAATCTTTCCTTCTTTCCAGCTGAGTTTCTTTCTAATTCCGTACTTTGCCACGGGAACACCCACGCCAAAGGCTGCGACAAAGCCGACAACTGCAAATGTAAGTGCCACCATTTCCGCATTCTCAATGCCGTAGGTATTTTCAAACAGTCTGCCGTAGGTGGAAGCCTGTCCGGGGCCTTGCGCAAATCCAAACGGAATCAGTATTCCATACCATGCGCTCATTCCCACCGCCGAGCCGCAGATCGCAATGATGATTGCGCCAAGCACAGGGGTGAGGGAGTACAGCAGACACCAGATAATTCCCATTCCCATTCCGCCAAGCGCCTTGCCACTTTGCTTGGTTCCTGGCTCAGGGGTATTAGCATTTTTCGCCTTTTTTGCGCCCCCGGTCAAACCAATGGATATAAATGACAGTGTGAACATAATATCCACAAGGTCACTAAAAGTATCACTTTCTATGGATACCGGCAGGTAGTCCGCTACAAAGTTCATAAATATGAAGCCGATGATTCCGCCTGTCACGCAAGCTGGTATAAGCATTTTCCCGATAAACGGAATTTTTGCCCGCAGTACCATACCAATACAAAGCATTACGCCTATCAGCGATAAGGATAATACAACTATATTCATACTTCGCATCTCCTTTCTTCAGTCAAACGGATTATCTTAAGCTCAATCCTTGGACTGCGTGCTGATCGTATAGGTTTCCTCCACCGGAAGCACGAAGATCCTTCCGTCTCCGTTATTGCCGCTCTCACCGCTTAAGGCATTTCTCATGATGATATCTATCACCTCATCCTTTACATCAGCAGGTACCTCGATCATTAGAGCTGTCTTTGCCATCTCCTCATACTCAAAGTCTCCAACCATGATTCCCCTCTGCTTACCTCTTCCGGATACACCCCATTTGGTCACAGCATAGTAACCCTCCTGCGCAAGAGCGTGCATCACATCATATACCTTCTCCGGGCGAACAACTGCTACGATCATCTTCATGTTAGTACCTCCTATAATTGGAAATTTGATGTGTATTGACAAATGATGACTCATTTATCTCATGGATTCATACATTTCACGGAGCATTTCATCCGTAATATCTACCGGATTATTATACAGGTTGGGATGTCTGCTGATCCTCACCAGATCATCAATCTGCGCATCGGTAAGATGCAAATCCTTCAAATCATTTCTAAGCCCCATCTGCTCCTTCATAGTATGGATTTTATCCGCCATTTGATATGGCGAGTCAAATCCCAGCTCCTTTGTAAGCACTGCGATCCTGCCGTCCGTCTCCGCCGCCGCATTGATCCGCAAAAAATAATCCAGTGTAAGTCCACAGGCCTCGCCATGCGGAATGTGATGGATATTTGTCAGCGGGAAGGAACAGGCGTGGGAAGCGGTTGTCTTTGGAAGCGTAAAGGAAAGCCCGGCAATAACTGATGCCTCCGCCATTTTCTCCCTTGCCAACGGATTTTCCGGCTCCTTATAAGCCTGATACAGATACTTAAATACAAGCTTTAAGGCGTGAAGGGCGCAGGCGTCACATATTGGCTGATGTCCCTTACTCCAGTATCCTTCCAGTGCATGTGAAAGCACGTCAATACCCGTTCCCGCCGTCACTATGGGCGGCGCAGTGTATGTAAGCTCCGGGTCGATCAGAGCATAAGCCGGGTAAAAGGCATCCGATACGATGGGGGATTTCTTTCCGTATTCTGCGTCCGTAAGCACGGATACGCATGTAACCTCACTTCCGGTTCCCGCCGTTGTCGGGATGGCAATTAGCGGCAGGTGCGCATCCGGCACCTTCTCCTTCGTACCGTGATATTTTCGGATGGAGTTTCCATCAAGCGCCGCCATGGATGCCGCCTTAGCGCAGTCCATCGCGCTTCCGCCTCCTAGTGCCACCACAAAATCATAGCCACCGCCCCGTAGCACTTTCGCACAGTTATCGACCTCTATCACATCTGGGTTTGGGGAAAGGTCTGAAAAGATGCCCTGCAAAATCCCTCCGCTCCCCCTTACAATCTTATCCGCCAGACCATTTGTCGAAAAAAAGCGGTCGCTTACCAGCAGTCCCTTTTTACATCCAAGCTCTTCTGCCAGCGTGCTAATTTCACTAATCCGTCCGTTTCCAAACAGGATCTTTACCGGCTGTTGATATGTCCAGTCCATTTTTGCCCTCCTTATGCAAGATAGTTCTCATCCACCCAGGTCAGGACTTCATCCAGAATGGGCAGGTATTCTTCCAGCTCCTCCTTTGTGATAATAAGCGGCGGACAGATGTTTACGTTGTTCTCTCTGCCAAAGGTGGAAAAGCCGCGTTTCTTAAGCTCTGCCATGATAGCCGGCATAACCGGGCCCGACTCGCCGTATTCCTGCATAGGAATTCTCTTTTCTTTATCCTTTACAATCTCAAGCGCCGCAAAAAGACCGATGCATCTTGACTCACCGACGCATTTGTGCTTCTTAACCATCTCCTCAAGGAAAGCGGAGAGAATTTTTTCCATCTTCTTTACATGGTCGCATACATCGTGATCCAGATAGTAATTTACAGATGCAATGCCCGCCGCACACGCCAAGGTGTGTCCGCTGTAGGTAAGACCGCACTGTAAGATGTTTTCCTCAAAATACTTTGACACCTTCTCGTTCACAATCACGCCGCCAAGCTGTATATAACCGCAGGTCACGCCCTTTGCAAAGGTGATCATATCCGGCTTTATATCGTAATTTTGCCAAGCAAACATTTTTCCGGTACGTCCAAATCCTGCCATGACCTCATCACAGATCAAAAGGATGCCATATTTGTCACACAGGGCGCGAACGCCTTCCATATATCCATCCGGAGGAAGAAGCACACCGTTGGCTCCGACGATGCTCTCCATCACAATCGCCGCCACATTGTTTGTTCCCTCATAGCGAAGCTGCTCATCAAGCCGCTTTAGATAAACTTTGGTGCACTCTGCATCATCCACGCCCCGGGTGTATCCGTCCTGATACATATGGGGATTCATAAAGTGTATAAAGCCGTTAGCGCCGCCAATCTCAGCAGCAAAGCGTCTCCAGTCGCCGGATGCGTTTGAAGCACCCAGAGTGGCTCCGTGATAGCTTCTATAGCAACTAAAGATCTTTGTTCTTCCCGTCACCATTCTCGCCATCTTGATGGCGTTTTCGTTGGACTCTGCTCCTCCGTTTGTAAAGAAGACACGCTTATAGGTATCCTCGCCTGCAACCTGGCAGAGGAGCTGTGCAAGCCTGGACTTTGGCTCAGAAGCATATGCCGGTGCCATAAAACACATTTTGTCCGCCTGCTCCTTTATAGCCTCTACGATCTCCTTATTCTGATGTCCAAGATTAGAGCACACCAGCAGCGAGGACATATCCGCATATTTGTTGCCATCGTAATCATAAAAATAGATACCCTCGGCACGCTCTATGGGAAGGGCAGGCCCTCCCGCTTTTCCCCATGACTGCAATATATATTTTTGATGCAGCGCAGATACTTCTTTTCCCGTTAATCCCATAACTTAACACCTTCCTTTACTCAAAGTTAAAAAAAGACGCCTCCGAAAACTGTGCTCATACAGTTTCCCAGGAAACGCCTTTGTTGTCCTTTCTTTGTTGGGGCTTATCTTATCATTCACAGTGGTGTATTTCAACTGTCTGCATCCATGAACTTTTTTGTGCTCTGGCACAACCATCAGATATGCCCTACCTCCATGCCCACGATATCATATAGCTTTAACGCGATGTTTAACTGGGCGCAAACCTCATAATCCGCCAGGGACTTTCCAAGGAGCTTTCCAATACGGTTAATTTTATAGTTTACCGTATTGCGATGCACAAAAAGTTCCTCAGCTGTGTCCTTCACACTTCCGTTGTGCTTTAAATAGATGCGAAGCACCTCAAGCAGACTATTTTCACTTGGCTCATCATAGCGCAAAATTGCTCCGATGGTCTCGTTTACGTAGCTTCTTATCAACTCTCTGTCACCGATGCCAAGCAGCAGCTTATATATCCCCAGCCTGCTGTAAAAGACGGTTTCACGAATATGCATCTGGGACAGATCTAAAACGCTCTTTGCCTGGCGAAAGCTCTTCGCGATGCAGTAAATATTCTTTGTCATCTGTCCCACACCGATTTCCGTCTCCCGATTTTTTAACTGTGAACAGGATTTTAATATGTCATCAATGCAGGTTTTTAGCCGCTCTTCTTCATATTCCGCCCCTGAAAACAACAGCAAAATGTAACCGTCCATTTCCATGACTGCACACGCCCACTCCCTCCAGGATGTGTAGCTGTCAATCTGGTACAT
>CAZYLH010000004.1:12461-41986 GCA_964648695.1 uncultured Lachnospiraceae bacterium
CCTTCCAAAAAGGTGGATATCTCCTTAGACTCCACCATATGCACCCAGCGAACACTCCTATCAAGTCCAGCGCCACCCGCAAGCAGCGTAATCTCTTTGTCTAAAACACTTTCATACAGCTTTCTCACGGTAACCGCCATACTTTTAATCCCCTTCCCTTAGATAAAGCAGATCGCCCCGGATATCAGCAAAAGCACATAGGTAGCCTTCATAAAAGCCTCCTTCCCGATGTGCTTTTGCAAACGGCCCCCTATAAAAACACCCGCCAAAGCGGGAATGCAGGCAATAAGGGCAAAGGCGGTTAGCTCTAAGGTATACATCTGTCCGATCGCTTCTGTAAAAAACATTGCCCCGTTTAACACCACCCAGACAGCGGCAACTGTTGCCCTAAACTCATTCTTTTCCTTTAGTACACTTGCCGCATAGACCACTAAGAGGGCCCCGCCGGATACAAACATTCCGTGTATCACTCCGGCCACAAGCAGAATAAGCACCTGTACTGCGGGGGACAGATCTTTATCTTTACTCTTATTAAAGAGCTTATATAGGGCGATCAGAATGATCACCCCGCCATAAAAATACAGTAGAATATCAAGCTGCACCTGCCGGTAAAGCCAGATACCCACCACCATTCCCAGCGCCATAAGAACAAGTATTTTCCCCAGTATTTTCCACCTGACATCCTGTCTGCTCCCAAGCACAATGATTAGGCAGGTCAGAAAGGCAATAAAGTTTAAAATGGCTCTGGCATCATCAGCGCCGATCAGCAGGATGGATGGCGGCATGGCAAGCAAAGTTCCCGCAAATCCCGTAATAGCCTGAATTGCATTTGTGATCAAAACCACAATCAAAAAGAAAAAATAGCTCATGTCTGTTCTCCTTTTCCCCGCTGTATGCGCCACATTTTAGATGGTTAAGTTATGCCTCTCATTAAAAAGGGGCCAGCGCACAAACGTGCGCCAGCCCCTTTGCTGTTTATTTATCACTCTAATTATTCAACCACTGTGACAGATGTGATGTGGGGGTTTACACCCTCATACCAGTAGAGGAAGCCCTCCATATCGATAACATCGCCAACCTCTAAAGCCTTTACAGCTGCATATACCTCTGTGGTGCTGTCGCACAGGTAGGACTCAACTGTAAATGTGTAGGTCTCGCCGTTGATGGAAACGTTGAAGTACAGATCATCGCCATCCTGACCGGAGCCGTCCCAGCTGTAAAGGAATGCAACGTCGTTGCCATCCTCATCCTGTCCTGCTGCCTCAACAGTCATACCTGTAAAGGATACGAACTGGTTCTGATAGTCAATCAGCTCATCTGAGCCAAGAAGATCTGTCACATCAAGCGCCTCTGCGATGTAAGTATCGCCCTCGATAATCTCAAATGTAGCGTCGATGATCTCTATCTCGCCGGACCACTCTGCCTTGTAACCAGTAACGCGGATCTTTGTGCCCACTGTGAGAAGCTCATAGTCCTCCTCGGAGCACTCCATGTTGTAAAGGAAGTATGCGCCGTCCTCATCCTGAGCATAAACGGTTGCCTGATCTTCCCACCAGGACTGCTTTGCCTGCACATATGCCTCGATGACAACAAGTGTGTCAACATCAGCTGCAGCGTATTCCTCATAGGTCATAACGGTGACTTCTTCCTCATCGGAATCACCATCTTCGTCTGCGGCTGTGGTCTCCTCGTCCTCTTCCTCAACAGTAGTCTCCTCTGTCTCTTCTGCAGCGGTTGTGGTTTCATCCGCAGTGTCAGAAGATGAGCATCCTGTGAAAGCAAGTGTAAGTACACATGCAGCCATCAATAACTTGATCTTTCTCATTGTTCTCCTCCTTTTCCCATAAGCTCCTGCCTTAGGGCAGTGCCAGGTAAAGCCGATCTTGCGGCCATCAACAAACAACACCCTCATTATACATAATTTTTTTTATAAATCAATACTAAGGCGCTCTTTTTTTGCGCACAGCCTGGATAATAAGATAGAATATGATACACACCCATGCCGCCGCCAAAGAGCCAAGAAGTGCCACCGAGGTCGCTGGCAGGGCACCAAGATCAGCCACCTCTCCCGTCTCCTGCGTATCAAGCTGGTCAAGCCTGTATAAACTTGTCACCTCATCGAAAAGCGTTTCTATGTAGTTATCATCCACCGTCTCACCTCTTCGGACAGATTTTACCGTACTTTCAATGAGCTGTCCCGCCGCGTCTCTTAGCGATGCGGAGCCGTTAAAAACTGAGGTGACAAAGGTATTTTCTATATTTTCTAACAAAATCTTGGTCGCAGCGATTTTGACCTCGTAATATGTGGAGTTGTCCTCTCCGCTTCTGGAAAGGTAGTCCTGATATTCCTCGGATTCAAGCGCCTTATAGGTTACAGGGATATATCCTTCCGTCTCGGCATATGCAATCTGCACGTCATTTGACAAAAGATACTGCACAAAAATCCAGGATGCCAACACCTCCTGCGAATCCTCTTTATTAAATATGCATATGGACGGGCCCTGTGAGATCATCTGTGGATTGTCCTCATCAAACTGAGGGATTGTCATGACAACGGTCTCAAACTCCACAATCCGATCCTCGCTGATATCTGACAAGGGCGCATCCGTCCCCATCCATGTAGAACCAGCAGTTGAGTCGATGGCAAAAATGCACTGTCCTGCATTTAGGAAATTAGCCGGATAGCCGGAAATCTTAAAGGTAGAAAACGCTCTGAGGCTCCCGTACTCGGCTATGGTAGAGAGAATGCTCTTTGTCGCATCGTTAAATAAAAGTATCTCTCCGGAGTCGGTGGAATAATCCGCCCCCAGCTGCTTAAGCATCTGGATCATCATATTGTCAGTTGACTTGTAGATAAAGGGTATCATAACCGTCTGACCGTTTACGACATAGGTTCCGTCCTCATTCTGCGCCAGAGCCGCCTCCGACACCTCCCAGATAAAGTCCCATGTAAGTGTCTCCGGCAGTGTAAAGCCCAAAGCCTCAACATAGGTTTTGTTCACATAGCAGACCTCTGTGGAGCGCATGAAGGGCATGGCATAATAGTGACCGTCTATCTCACACTCCTCCAAAAATTTTGGAATGATCTCATCAAGGGTGGGAGAATCAAAGAGGATTTCGCTGCCGCCAAGGCCGTATTTCTCATCTGTTAAAAGGTCATCTAATGGCACAACCAAGTTGTCCCCTGTAAGATATGTGGCGATGTGATCCGGATAGGTGATGCAGACGTTTGGCGTGGTGCCCGTCGCAATATTTGTGATCACATCGTTATAGATATCACTGTAATCCGTGTATAAGCGAAGCGTCACAGTGATATTCGGATACAGCTCCTGAAAATCCACAATCGCCTGCTCATAAATGGCTGTCTGGGTCTTGTTGGTGTCGTTCTTTGCCCAAAAGGTGATCTCTATTTCCTGGTCAGTGTCAAACTCTTCTGGTATCTCAAACGTGCTCTGGCTCTGACTTCCATGACACGCGGTGAGCAAAAGTAGACTGCCCACCGCGATCATAAGCGCTGCCAAGCGCGTTTTGATGTAGGCTCTCTTAGTCCTCATCCCTTTGTTCCTCCTCGCAAAACACCCTCCATCACTCTGTTTCTAAACACTAAAAAGATTACGATCAGGGGGATGGAGATCACCACAACTGCGGCCATCATCGCGGGGATATTCTCTCGGCCAAATCCGTTTTCCCGTATCTCCTGAATCCCGTTTGAAACCAGATAATAAGTCTCATCGTCTGTGATAAGTCTTGGCCACACATATGAATTCCAGCACTCTATGACCTTTAGGATGGTGACCGTGATGAGGGTGGGCTTTGAGAGGGGCACCATTACCTTAAGCAGATATTTTAAGTCCGAGGTGCCGTCGACTTTGGCCGCATAATAGAGGTTGTCCGGTATCTGCTCAAAATTTTCCTTTAGCAGATATATGTAAAACACGGACGTGACGGACGGCAAAATCAGCCCCTCAAAGGTGTTTCTCATATTCAGATTTGTTATGGTGACAAAGTTGGTGATGACCACCAGCTCGTTTGGTATCATCATCAGGGAGAGGAAGATCACAAAGGCGATATTTTTTCCCGGAAATTGAAGCCTGGCAAAGGCAAACGCTGCAAGCACCGTCACCACAAGCATCAATAGCGTTGTCAGCACTGTAAAGATAACAGTGTTTGCAAAATACCTTGCCAAAGGCACCGCCGTGAACGCCTCTATATAGTTCTCAATAGTGGGCGAGAGCGTGTAAAGCTTTGGAATGTACTCCGAGTTATAAGCGCTGTAGCTTTTTACGGATGTGAGTATCATCCAGTAAAAGGGAAAGAGCACGATAAGTCCCCAGATTGCAAGGAGGATGTAGGTGATGGTTTTTACCACCTTCCTACGCAGTTTAGCTCTCTGCTCTGCTTTTTCGTAGTCCATATTATCCATATTGCCCTCCCCTCTAATAGTGAACATTCTTTTTGCTGATCAAAAGATTAATGCAGGTGATCGTTAGCACAATGCAAAACAAAATGATGGCTGCCGCCGAAGCGTAGGATGGATACCCTCCGCTGTCCCCGTAAAGCATGTCATAGATATATCCAACGATAGTGTTCATCTCTGCCGCATTTAAGTCCGTCCCAAATAAAGCCACCGCATCGCTGTACGCCTTAAACGCGCCGATAAAGCCAGTGATCACAAGGTAAAAGATCATCGGAGAAATCATGGGCAGGGTAATCCGCCTAAAAATCCTGAATTTAGATGTTCCGTCCACCTGCGCAGCCTTATAATAATCCTGATTCACAGACGCTAAAGCACTTGTGAGAATGAGGATTTTAAACGGCATAACAACCCAGATGGTATAAAAGCAGAGCACAAACATCTTCGCCCAGTAAGGCCCATCTATGAAGTCTATGCTCTCACCGCCAAACCAGTTGATCACAAGATTTGCAAAGCCGTCGCTGTAAGCAGTCTGCTTAAACAATATCATAAACACCAGTCCCACCGCCAGAGTGTTTGTCACATACGGCAGAAAATAAATGGTCTGGAAAAACTTTCTAAGGGGCGTTATGGAATTTAGTCCCACAGAGATTAAAAGTGCGATACCCGTAGATAATGGCACGGTTATGATAACCAGAATGAAAGTGTTCTTTACCGCCTGCAAAAAATAAGGGTCGTGCAGCACATAGGAATAGTTGTAAAAGCCCGTCCCCCAGAAGGTCTGGGACGTAAAATTATACCCCTCCTCAAATGAATAGACAAACACGTCTATAAGGGGGTATACCATAAATACTCCGAGAAAAAGGAGCGCTGGCAAGAGGTACAGCCAGCCCTTAAAGCTTGTGCCGCCCATTTTGTCATTCATCATCGACCATCTCCTTTGCCGCATCAGACGCTAAGTTATCCAAAAAAATCCGTTCCTCTGTTTCCTTATCAAAAAGGAATACCTTGTAAGGCTTTAACTCAAAGCGCACCATCTCATTTGCCGTATTTACCCCGGCATCAGTGCCAATGATAGCTCTGATACTTGACCCCAGTGATGCGGGGTTTTCAATCACAAGACTGATGTCGCGCCCCATCACCTCAAGCGCCTTTAGCTTGCAGGAAAATGGGCCGTCCTCCTTAGGCACAAACCCTTCAGGCCTTATCGCAGCGTATACCTCGCGGTCTGGCACGCCCACAGTCTCCATCACACGCTCCTGCCCTATAAAGAGAGCGCCGTCCTTGACCTGCCCTGCAAAGACATTTATGGGAGGTGTTCCGAGAAATTTTGCAACGAAGAGATTTTTAGGGCTGTCATAGACCTCCTGGGGCTGTCCAATCTGCTGAACAACTCCGTCCTTCATCACCACGATCATGTCGGAGATGCTCATGGCCTCCTCCTGGTCATGGGTGACAAAAATGGTTGTGATACCCGTCTCCTTCTGTATCCGCCTGATCTCCTCCCTTGTCGCAAGGCGAAGTCTTGCGTCAAGGTTTGATAATGGCTCGTCAAGCAAAAGGACTCTCGGCATTTTTACCAGCGCCCTGGCAATCGCCACTCGCTGCTGTTGTCCGCCGGAAAGCTGCGCTGGCTTTCTGTCCATCAGCTCGCTAATCTGCACAAGCCCCGCCGCCTCATCCGCCTTTTTGTTCATCTCCTCTTTTGAGAGCTTGTCCTTACCCTTTAGGTTCTGAAGCGGGAAGAGGATGTTTTGTCGCACTGTAAGATGCGGATAGAGGGCATAGTTTTGAAATACCAGCCCTATCCCGCGGTGCTCCGGGGCAATATTTGTAACGTCCCCATCCCCAAAGTAGATCTTTCCTTCTGTCGGTTTTAACAGCCCGCTGATAAGATTTAGCGTGGTGCTCTTTCCACAGCCCGAGGGCCCAAGTAAACCGATGAGTTTTCCGTCCGGGATCTCAAAATTAAAATCATTTACGGCGATCACATCTTCTTTCTTTTTATCACGGTTTGGAAATTTTTTTGTCAAATGCTCCAGTACAACCTTCATGGGCTCCTCCCTCCCTGCATGAATTCCAAAATTCTATAAGTCGCCCGACAAAGGGATATACCTCCCTGTCGCACGCCTCACATTATACACAAAAAAGCTGTGATTGTCCACAAGCTATACGCCCTTTTGCTCCTTAGTCTCTTTTCTATACGATTAATTTCTTTCTATTTTTTTAACATTTACTTGCTTGACATTTTTTTTGCATAATGGGATAATAGTGCCCGTGAAGCAAAAAGGGCTTCCGTGCCCGGCACACAACTATTCTATAGAAAGGGTATTTAGTGAAAATGAAGACAATCGATTTAACCAAGTACGGCATCACCGGAACGACCGAAATTGTACGCAACCCCTCCTATGAGCTACTTTTTGAAGAGGAGACCAAGTCCACTCTTGAAGGTTTTGAAAAAGGACAGGTCAGCGAGCTCGGCGCGGTAAACGTTATGACAGGTATCTATACCGGACGTTCTCCCAAGGATAAGTTCATCGTTATGGACGAGAACTCCAAGGACACTGTATGGTGGACATCCGACGAGTATAAAAACGACAATCACCCTGCAAGCAAAGAGGCGTGGGATGCTGTAAAGGAAATCGCAAAGAAGGAGCTCTCCAACAAGAGACTGTTCGTTGTAGACGCATTCTGCGGCGCAAACAAGGACACTCGCATGGCTATCCGCTTTATCATGGAGGTTGCTTGGCAGGCACACTTTGTGACAAATATGTTTATCAAGCCCACTGATGAGGAGCTTGAAAACTTTGAGCCTGATTTCATCGTATACAACGCTTCCAAGGCAAAGATTGAAAACTACAAGGAGCTGGGCTTTAACTCCGAGACTGCGATTGTATTCAACATCACCAGCCGTGAGCAGGTTATCTTAAACACCTGGTATGGCGGCGAGATGAAAAAGGGTATGTTCTCCATGATGAACTACTACCTGCCTTTAAAGGGCATCGCTTCCATGCACTGCTCCGCAAACACAGATATGAACGGCGAGAACACCGCTATCTTCTTCGGCCTTTCCGGAACCGGTAAGACCACCCTTTCCACAGATCCAAAGCGTCTCTTAATCGGCGATGATGAGCACGGCTGGGACGACAACGGAGTATTTAACTTCGAGGGCGGATGCTATGCAAAGGTTATCAACCTTGACAAGGAATCCGAGCCCGATATCTATAACGCAATCAAGAGAAACGCTCTTCTTGAGAATGTAACTCTTGATGAGAACGGAAAGATTGATTTTGACGATAAGAGCGTGACCGAGAACACCCGTGTTTCCTATCCGATTGACCACATTGAAAAGATCGTTCGTCCGGTTTCCGCAGCTCCGGCGGCAAAGAATGTTATCTTCCTGTCAGCCGATGCGTTCGGAGTGCTTCCTCCTGTATCCGCTCTGACTCCTGAGCAGACCGAGTACTACTTCCTGTCCGGCTTTACAGCAAAGCTTGCAGGAACAGAGCGCGGCATCACAGAGCCCACTCCTACCTTCTCAGCTTGCTTTGGCCAGGCATTCTTAGAGCTGCACCCTACCAAGTATGCGGAGGAGCTTGTTAAGAGAATGAAGGAAAGCGGCGCAAAGGCTTATCTGGTAAACACCGGATGGAACGGAACCGGAAAGAGAATCTCCATCAAGGATACCCGCGGCATTATAGACGCTATCTTAGACGGCTCCATCGAAAAAGCTCCTACAAAGAAGCTTCCCTATTTCAATGTTGAGATCCCTACAGCTCTTCCCGGTGTGGATCCTGCTATTCTGGATCCCCGTGATACATACGCAGATGTTTCCGAGTGGGAGACAAAGGCAAAGGATCTTGCTGGACGCTTCATCAAGAACTTTAAGAAGTACGAGAGCAATGCGGCCGGAAAGGCACTTGTATCTGCCGGCCCTCAAATTTAATTTCTGATTGACAAGGACTCTTTCCTGTGGTAGAGTGTTACAAAACCAGTGAGGAAGAGTGAGTAATCCCGGCAAAAACATCACAGAGAGCTGCGGTTGGTGGAAGCGCAGTATGGCATTACCGGGATGAATGGGCTTCTGAGGGCAAGCTGAACTAACAGTAGGCGAGACGGAGAGCACACTCCGTTATCAAATGGCGCATAGTCACAGTGCTATGCATGAGAGGGCGCGAATTCGCGTCAAGCCGGGTGGCACCGCAGGAGTATGTTGATCATACGCTCCTGTCCCTGCATTTTTTGTGGGGACAGGAGCTTTTTTGCTTCATAGGGCAAATCCCAAAACCGCCCAGCAGTTCTCACAAAGGAAAGGAGATGGCTCTATGAAGCTTGAAAACTACGAAGTACACCTTCCAAACTACTCAATCGGCGACAAGATCTATGACAAGATTGGCCCAGTGTGCGAATCCTACGGAAAAACTGTCCTAGTGATTGGGGGCGAAAAAGCCCTGGCGGCCGCCTATGACAAGATCTGCCGCTATGTGGAACAGACCAATCTTAAAATCATCGGCAAAGTCTTATACGGTGAGGGCTGCACCTATTCCACAGTGGAGCGCTTAAGAGAAATGCCACTTTATAAGGAAGCGGATATGGTATTTGGCGTTGGCGGCGGAAAAGCTCTTGATACGGTAAAGTGCTTATGCATCTCAGATGACAAACCTGTCTTTGCCTTCCCCACTATCGCCTCCAACTGTTCTGCCTGCACATCCGTGTCCATTATGTACAATGATGACGGCACATTCCTTAGGCCCCACTTTTTTGTAAGGCCGGTCATGCACGCCTTCATTGACACGGAGATAATCGCCAAGGCCCCGAGCCAGTATATGTGGGCAGGGATTGGTGACACCTACGCAAAATACTATGAGGCCGTCATCTCCTCACGAGGGGAGCGCCTTGAGCATTTTACTGCCATGGGTGTGGCGGTAAGCCGCATGTGTCTGGATCCACTTCTAGACTACGGCGAAAAAGCCTTCGCAGATCACAAGCGTGGTGAACTCTCCTATGAAGTGGAACAGGTGATTCTTGCCATTGTGGTATCCACTGGTATCGCCTCCATCTTTTTAACCAAGGATTTTACACCGGATTACAACAGCGGTCTGGCCCATGCCACCTTCTACGCTTTAACCTCATATCCCGTCATCGAGGAGCGCCATCTGCACGGTGAGGTCGTAGGTTTTGGCATTCTGATTGCCCTGCTGGTTGACGGGCAGGAAGATGAGTTTGAAAAGATCTATCAGTTAAACAAAGCAATCGGCCTTCCCACCTGCCTTGAGGATATCGAGATTACAGAGGATGAGTGGGAAGAGTGCTCAAAGCGCATTCCAAACATGTCCGATATCGCTCACTATCCATACAAGGTCACTGAGGCTATGCTAAAAAATGCCATGGACAAACTAAAAGAAAGGAGACTTTGCCATGAATAAAGAAAGAATTTCTGCAAGCAGCACTTCAATTATCCTGGGAGTTTCCTTTGTATGGTTTACCACGCATTTTGGAGGCGGTTTCGCCTCGGGTGCTCAGATTTACAGCTATTTTGTGAGATATGGCATTTGGTGTCTAATCATGCCGGTCTTTGCCATGCTCTATAATGCAGTCTTCTTCGCATATAGTCTCTATTTTGCAAGAAAGCACCAGGTATACGACTACCGCTCCTATAACAATGCATTTTACGGAAAATTTTCTCCTATCTTTTCCAACCTCTTTGAGCTACTCTACATATGCGTTATGTGCGTGGCCCCTGCGGTTGCCTTTGCCACCGGGGGATCCACCTTGCAGGAGCTAACCGGACTTCCGTATTTACTCTGCACCTTCTTAATAGGCGTCTTCATATTTATAGTTGCCATTTTCGGAACAGATTTGGTGCGCCGGGTGGCTTCCGTTTTATCTGTCTGCATTGTTGTGGGGCTACTGGTTGTCTACATCCCGAATATAATAAGTAATTTTGACGGTATCTTGGAGACAGCTTCAAGCATGGGGAATGCCGAGCTACCTCTCGGAAGCGCTTTTTACTCCGCCTTTCTCTACGGAACCTTCCAGCTCTCAAACATCGCCGTATTTGTACAGCACGCAAAGTCCTTTGAGAAACCATCGGATGCGGTAAAGAGCATGGGCGTGGGATTTGTTATCAATGCCCTGATCATGGTGATGGTCGTGCTTGGACTGATGACGGTTTACACAAACCCCGACATGGGAAGCCAGAGTGTGCCAACTCTGTTTATGGTTCAGCAGGGAGTGGGGGCAGTCTTTATGACGCCTTTGATCTCAATACTAATCATCCTCGGAGCTGTCTCAACGGCGGTCAACATGGTAGCTGCGATGGTCAAAAGAATCTGTAAAGATTCTCCCGAAAAAAAAGAAGCCGAAAAACAGTCAGCTTCTAAATTCGGTGTTTCTAAAAAAGAAATAATTGCTGCCCTTATTTGTTGTCTTGCAGACTTTGGAATTGCACAGTTTGGACTCCTGACGCTAATCCAAAAGGCTTACAGCGCCCTCGCTTATCTAGCAATTCCGGTGATACTTATTCCATACATTATTCATATGATCTTTAGCCAAAGTAAATCTAAAAGAAAAACCTTATCAAGATCACCGGATAAGTTCACTCCCTAAGGTAACTTAACCGACACGCAAGCTGTCCCGTCCGCGGGGCAGCTTATTTATAGCAATGAAAGACCCCAGCCAAAGATTACTGTTTCTCTTCGACCAGGGTCAGTTTATTATCTCGATCATATTCACCTATATGCGGTTTGTCTCCAAACCTGTTGAGATTTTGGGTTTTTTGCTCCTCTATGTTCAGGACTACTCGCTTAACTTCTTCTTTCTATTTTATATGTAACTCATCCATCGTCCATGGTCAATGTAATGCGTCCATCTGCCGCCTGAACCAGGAACGGAAATCTTATCCTTGAAACCTCTATCCGGATTTTCTTCTCTACGCTTCCTCCTTGAAAAGGTATGGTACTAATGATTTTCACCGTCTATAGCCAGTATATATATCACTTTCACATCCGTTTTCCCATGTGCCTCTACACTTTGCGCATCCTTCTCGGATAAATTTATTCCTCTCTTTCTTCTTAGCCTCACCCACACCCTTTTTAGGGCTTTGGTTACATTTCTCTGGCTACTTCTTCGCGTTTTGATTTCCTTTTCCCTTATCCGCTGATTATTCAAAATAGAAAGTTTTTATTTAAGCTTGTCATCCGCAACAGCATCATCAAAAACAATCTGTTCGTAAAGCTTTTTAAAAAAAGATTTTCAATCCTGTTTTTCATTTTGGCTGCTATTATGAGCATCTGCAACCCTTCTTACGTTGCCATTTCTGCCACCTCTTTCCGGTAAGTTCCTACCTCACCTGTTTATTTTCCTGAGAATATTCTCATCTTCTATTTTTTTGAATGTTTCGGTTTCTTTTTGTGAGTTTATTGTACATCGACCTTTTTCTTTTGTCAATAGTCAAAATCAACTTTTTTAATGTTTTTATTATGTATTTTATTTTCAGAATATTCTCTTGTTTTCTGACACTTTAGGGCAATTTATCAGCCTCTCATCAGTCTGTATATATCAAGCAAAAAGACCGCCCCGGCTCGAGATAGTTCTCTGGCTGAAACGGTCTTTTTAGTTATGGTCTATAAAATTTGCAAAACACCCCTAAATAAGATTTAATTACACTCTGTAAAAGCCTGCAAAGCATCCGGGAACAGAGATCTTTCCAGCTTCCTTTGTCGCTTCTCCCCCAAAGCTATACAAAGTTTCCTTTAGCTCGTAGCCGGACTCAAAAGATGAGGCCTTTTGGGAAGGGTTGATGATAACCAGAATCTTTTCATCGCCGCTGCTTCTGACATATGCAAGCGGATAAGCGCCCTCCTTCGCATTGACAAACTCTATCTCGCCCTTGCTCTTAAGCGGCAGATATGACTGGCGAACCTTGATAAGGCGCCGGATCTCATTGTAAAGGGAATTCTCATCCTCCATTTGAGCCTTTGCCGTGGGTCTGTCCGGACTTTCATCCTGCTTGATATATAGCTTTTCCTTTGGCGCGGCGCTAAATCCAGCGTTTACTCCATCATCCCACTGCATCGGAGAACGGGAACCTGTACGTATATAGCCCCCCTCTACCGAGGCGAGGTTTTCCACATAGCGCATTCCAATCTCATCTCCGTAGTAGATGAAAGGCGCACCAGGCATCGAGAGCAGGAATGCAAATGCAATCTTTAGCTCATCGCCATGGAGGTGGCGCGCAAGGCGCTCCATGTCGTGATTTCCTGAAGGGATGCAGATAAGCCCCTTCTTCTCCGACTTCTCATAGTTCTCCTTATACTTTTCTACAAACTTGTATACATCTCCCTTTCCTCTGGAGGAGAAAAACGGCTCTTCACAACGGAAAAGGTCATTATAATGTGAGGGGCCAAAGTGAAGCAGGAAATCCATGTGAAAACCACCCTGAATGGACTTGTCCGGCTCTCCCCACTCAGACACAAGCGCTGCCTCCGGAAACTCCTTATCAAGGAATTCTCTCACGTTTTGCCACAGCTTGATAGTGCCCTTGCTCTCCGGATCATTCTTTACAAGGGAACCTGCCATATCCACTCTAAAGCCATCGCAGCCCATGGTCAACCAGAAGCGCATAACGTTTTTCATCTCTTCAAGTGTCGCCTTGGGGCCCTCGTCATCCATTGACTGCTGCCAGGGCTGATCAATATTGTAAAAGCCGTAGTTTAGAGCCGGCTGGTTGGAGAAGAAGTTTACAATACACGCTGCATCTCTTTCTGATATTCCGCGAAGGCAGCCCATTCCGTCCGGAAATTCCCAGACACTGCTCGTCCAGACATAGCGGTCTGTGTAAGGGTTTTTCTCCTCTTTTGCAGATTCCTTAAACCAGGGATGCTCTATGGATGTGTGACCCGGCACAAGATCTAAGAGCACATGCATGCCGCGCTTGTGAGCCTCGATAAAAAGGCGCTTTAAATCCTCGTTTGTTCCATAGCGGGGCGCCACCGAGTAGTAATCGGCGACATCATAGCCCGCGTCGCCAAACGGAGAGGCAAAACAGGGGTTAATCCAGAGAGCATTGCAGCCCAGCTCCTTGATATAATCGAGCTTTTCTATGATGCCCTGAAAATCTCCGATGCCATCCGCATTGGTGTCGTTAAAAGACTGTGGGTAAATCTCGTAAAAAATTGCGTCATCAAGCCATTTTGCCATTGTGTTACCTCCTTATGTTTAATCACGTTTCCCGTCCTTGACAGGGTCTTTATATGTGATACAATACTACTAGAATTGGCGTTTTTCAACGCAAATAATCCGGCAAAATGATACAATCATACGATGAGGTGCATATGGACAAAATTGGTTCCAAGGAGAGAAGGCAGCACAGCTCACGGCTCATCCCGTATAGCTACTATAACTGCATGATTCCCGTGTATTTTCCCAATGTCCCCCTCCACTATCACAGTGAATTTGAAATCAACTACATTTATAAGGGGAAGGGCGAGTTTCGCTGCGGCGATGAGCGATACATCACCTCCGATGGGGATATTCTGATTATTTTGCCAAACACACTCCACTCCATTGACCCGCATGAGGATTACAAGCAGCTCTACGACACCATCGTCTTTAGCGCTGAGATGCTTGGCTCTTCCAGCAATGACCGCTGCAGCGCAGAATGCATACGCCCTCTGCTAAACGGAAAGCAGGGGATTACCTGCTGCATTTCTAAGGGCGATACGGGCTATGAAGATCTTCGCCCTCTGGTGGAGAGCATTTTTACCTGCGCAAAAAACAGAAGTGCAGGGATGGATCTGCTTTTAAAGAGCGAGCTTATGCGCCTGTTCTGGACATTAAGGCAAATTGGCGCCATCTACAAAAAGGCTGTCATATCCGACAGCTTAACGGAGCGCATCCGCCCTACTCTCACTTATATCTCAGAAAATTTCCGTGAGGATCTGACTGTATCCCAGCTTGCAGAGGCGGCTCATTTTAGCAAAAGCCACTTTATGAGCTGTTTTAAACAGGCCGTGGGGGTCGGCGTCATGGAATATATAGCGGGGCTACGGCTAAAGGCGGCTTGCGAGGCGCTTAGCGAGACGGATCATTCCATTTCTGATATTGCGCTGGAATGTGGTTTTAAAAATCTTTCCAACTTTAACCGTCAATTTAAAAAATCAGTGGGCTGTACACCCCGGGAATATCGAAAATTTGGCTCCCAATAACTCCTCTTGGCATTACACAAAAAAATAGCCCAAACCCAGCGTCTAATTACCGCCAAATCTGGACTATCCGTGCGTCTCCAGGGGTTCGAACCCTGGACACCCTGATTAAGAGTCAGGTGCTCTACCAACTGAGCTAGAGACGCAAACTATAAATTCTGATGCCACAAGAGCGCTCTCCTGCGACCTGTCCATGGTAACGCAAAGCAAAACGAATGTCAAGCACTTTTTAAAAAAACTTACATTTTCTCTCAAGAAAAATTTTATTTTTGTAAAAGCCCGAAAGGTCCGGCGCACTTGCACGAACCTTTCGGGTATTTTTACGTAGATTAAGCTTTACTAAGCTTATGACAATTTACTTTACAAGGTCCTCAGCCGCCTTGGTCACAGCCGCCCTTGATTCAAAGCCTACCATCTTGGAGACCACCTCGCCGCCCTTTACAAAGAGCACGGTGGGAACCGCCTGAACCTGATAGGTCTGGATAAGCTCCATATTGTCCGGGTCATCGATATCCAGCTTATATATATGAAGCTTTTCGCCCAAAGAAGCTGAAATGTCCTCAAAAATGGGGGGCAGCGCCTTACAGTGCCCGCACCATGTGGCAAAGAAATCCACGATCACAGGCTTATCGCTCTTTAAAACCTTTTCCTCAAACTCACTTCCCTTAATAAGTTCCATCTGATTATCCTCCTTCTTAATTTTTTTCGCCCCTTGGGGGCTAGGTTGTCAAACACATTTTTTGTGCTCTGTCATACACGGAGCCTGGATTATCATCTTACAAATGGGGTTACCCTTAGCCAAAAATTTTTCCTCATACTCCGTCATCACATTGTTAGAAAGCATTGTATCCTGGTGGTGCAAATCCCTTGTTGCCCCCAAAAGCTTCCAGCCTGCCCCGGCCGCAGCTTCCAGAGAAAAGCCAAACAGCTCCTGATTATCCGTCTTAAATTCTACAATCCCTCCGGGCATCATTATCTGCTCATAGCGCTTTAAAAATTCCGGGCTTGTGAGACGCCGTCTTGCATGGCGCGCCTTTGGCCATGGGTCTGAAAAGTTTAGATAAATCTTTTCCACCTCACCCGGCCCGTATACCTGGGTGAGGTATTCTGCGTCAAAGCGAAGAAAGAACAGATTGCTGCAGTTTTCCATGGCTTCTCTTTTTTGCACGCCTTTGATGAGGGCGGATGAATATTTTTCAATGCCAATATAATTGATATCCGGATTTTTTGCCGCGAGGGTGGTGATAAAGCGTCCTTTTCCCATACCAATCTCTAAATGCATGGGATTATCATTTTTAAACAGCTCCTGCCATTTCCCTCTGTACTCCTCTGGATTATTTATCACATATGGATTTATCAGCATTTCCTCCCGCGCTCCGGGGATGTTGCGAAGTCTCATAGTTTTACCGGTCAGCTTATCGCCATTCCTTTCTTCATGCCCTGCTGTAGTGAATAAATTTTTTTCATTTTTTTCTTCATTTCCCTTTGCTTTTTTTTTCCAAAGTGCTATATTGGGATATTGTACAGGAAAATGCTTGTAGTATACTCTATCACACTTTTCCTAAAAAAGAAAGTCCATAGCGCCATCCGCTTGTCTTTTAACAAAAACAAGTGAGGTAAAAAGAACACATATGGACGAGCAATGAAAGGGAGAATACAGATGGAAGCCATCGTTGCCCGACTAAAAAAAATAGATGCTGCAGCTGAAGCCATCTTAGGCCGTACTGCCGCAGAAAAGCAAAAGATGCAGGAGCAAATGCAAAAAAAAATCCTGGATTTTGACAAAAACCTTGCGCAAAAGACGGAAGAGAAGATCAATGATCAGCGGGCTCATATGGACGCTCGCATTGAGACAGAGATTGAGAAGCTCACCGCGGATACCGAGGCACAAATCCTCTCTGTAAAAAGCAGCTATGAACAAAACCAGGCCCAGATTGCCGGTGAAATTTTTGAGAAGATCACCGGCAGGCGATGGCAGGCCTGATCAGGTACAGCGGGATTGTCACGAAGGTGCATGCCATGAACCGGCGCCTTTTAAAGACAGCGGATTATGAAGCTCTTATCCAAAAGGAAACGGTTCCTGAGGCGCTGGAGTTTTTAAAAAACATTGAAGGCTATGCAGGCGTTTTCTCTGATGAACACGCGAAAATCAGCCATCGTGACGCCATTGAGCGCAGGCTCATGGATTCGCTGTACACTGACTTTATTGGCTTATATCGCTTTTCCGGGATGAGGGAGCGGGTCTTTTTAAACAGCTATTTTCTCCACCATGAGGTGATGATCCTAAAGCAGTTTTTAAGAAATGCCGCAAACCCTGCCAGTCCAGACGTTCATCTCGGAAGCTTTGATGCTTTCTTTAGGAAGCACTCAACTCTTAACTTAGATACACTAAACCACTGTAACAGTTTGGATGAATACATGGCGGCTCTTTCTGGCTCTGCTTATGAAAAGCCCCTTACTCCCATATACAATTCCGGCAGCCGCCGCTTGGGGGATTATGAAACTGCCTTAGACCTTTTCTACTTTTCCCTGGCATGGAGGTTAAATGTAAAAAAGCTTTCCGATAAGGAAAAGGAGGACGCAGCCGCCACCCTTGGAACGCAGATTGATCTTTTAAACCTGCAGTGGATTTATCGCTGCCACAGGCATTTTTCCATGGATGAGACGGATATCTATCCCATGATCATCCCGATACATTACCGGCTGCGCCCCGCCGACATACAGGCGTTAGTGCGCGCAAAAGCTATGGAAGAATTTGCCCGTGTGCTGCAAAATACCTACTACGCAAAATGGATACCGGCTGAGGATTTGGAGCACCTTAGCCAGGTATCCGGAACGCTTTTAGGACATATATACCGCTCGCGCAGCCGAAAGAATCCCTATTCTATCGCTACGATAAACCGTTATCTGTACCAGAAGGAGGAGGAAATCGACCACCTGATACCCATTATAGAGGGTATACGCTACGGGCTGTCCCAGGATGAAATACGCAAATTCGTGCCTGCTAATTTGTAGGCAAGGAGGTTTTTCATGATCACTAAAATGAAATTTCTGACTATAACCGGCCCTGTTGAGGAAATCGACAGAGTTGTAGCTCAGTATCTCACAAAGTACAGTATGCACCTAGAAAACGCATTGTCTGAGCTAAAAAATGTCTCTGACCTGCGCCCCTTTGTGGAGGCAAATCCATATAAAGAGGATCTTTTAAATGTAAATGAGCTGCTCGAAAAAGTAGAGGGCACACCACCGCCCGCCGCTCCCATAACTACAGAGGCGGCAAGAGAGTTGATACACAAGTTAAACGATGCTCTAAAGGAACATACCGACAGGCTTTCCCTCCTTGAAAAGGACTTAGAGGAGACGACAAATTATCTGGAGCAGATAAAGCCCTATGTGGGACTGGATTTTAATATCCAGGACGTCATTAACTTAAAATTTATCAAGTACCGTTTTGGCCGTATCGCCAGGGATTACTACCAGAAGTTTGAAAAATACGTAAATGAGAACGTGGACACAATCTTTTACGCCGCGACATCCAACCGTGATTATGTCTACGGCGTCTACTTTGTGCCGATCACAAACCACGAAAAGATCGATACCATTTTCTCATCCCTGCACTTTGAGCGCTTCCTTTTTCCTGCCGAGAGATCCGGAACGCCTTATGATATTTGCAGGCGGCTTACTCAGAAAATCAAGAACCTAAACAAGCAGATTGAAAACTGTAAAAAAACAATCTCCGATATTTTAAAGGATGATTATCAGGATCTGGTCAGTGCCCAGGAGCATTTCTCCTCCCTGTCCAAAAATTTTTCAGTAAGAAAGCTCGCCGCGCGCACTAAGGCGGACGATGCGACCTTCTTTATTATCTGCGGCTGGATGCCTGCAAATCAGGCTATCCAGTTTAAGAATGAGATCGCGGATGACAGCAATATATACGCCATCATCGATGACGACCATGGAAATATCCTGTCTGAACCTCCCACGCAGATGAAAAACCCAAAGCTTATTAAGCCCTTTGAGATGTATACGAAGATGTATGGTCTTCCCGCCTACAATGAGATGGATCCCACTCTCTTTATCGCCCTGACATACTCATTTATCTTTGGCTGGATGTTCGGGGATGTGGGACAGGGACTGTGCCTTGCCATCGGCGGATTTCTTCTATATAAAATAAAGAAGATGAACATCGCGGCTATCATCGGTTTTGCGGGTATATTTTCAACCTTCTTCGGTTTTATGTTCGGAAGCATATTTGGCTTTGAGGATGTGATTGACGCTCTGTGGATACGTCCGCGCGAGGCCATGACGAGCCTTCCCATTATCGGCAATCTAAACACCGTGTTTGTCACCGCCATAGCCTTTGGAATGGGAATGATACTCCTCACCATGGTGATAAACATCATAAACAGCTTTAAGGCAAAGGACATCGAGACCGCATGCTTTTCTAACAACGGTCTTGCCGGTATTGTCTTTTACGGCATGATTGTTCTTAGCATTGTGCTTATCATGACGGGGCATAGCGCTCCGGGCACTGCGATACTTGTAATCTTTTTAGGCTTGCCCGTCATCCTGATGGCACTTAAAAAACCCATAACAGACGCCATATTAAAGCGCCGTTCTGAGGAAAAGACAAGCGTCGGCATGTTTATTGCAGAGGCCTTCTTTGAGCTTTTTGAGGTAATGCTGAGCTACTTTTCAAACACCATGTCCTTTGTGCGTATCGGCGCGTTTGCAATCAGCCACGCCGCTATGATGGAGGTGGTGATGATGTTAGCGGGTGCCGAGGCAGGAAGTCCCAATATTATAGTAGTGGTTCTCGGAAATATCTTTGTCTGCGGTATGGAGGGACTGATCGTGGGCATCCAGGTGCTTCGTCTGGAATACTACGAGTTTTTCTCCCGCTTTTACAAGGGGAGCGGCAGACCCTTTTTGCCCTTTAAGGACAGCCTAAAAGACAACTCTAAGGATAATATCAGTGTCCTTAGAACAGGTTTATAGAAAGGAAAGGAATTTCAAATGACGATCGCAATAAAAATCACAATGGTTCTTGCACTTATTCTTGGCATCATTCTCCCCTGTGCCTATTTTTTTGCAGGCGAGCGAAAGAAAAATCGCTATAAGAGGGCTTTGGCAGGAAATGTCATTCTCTTCTTTGGCTTTCTGCTCATATCAGCCATCATGATGTATAATGCCGCTCCGGCGTATGCCGAAACGGAAGAGGCAGTCGCCTCATCAACCTCAGCCTCAGGCCTTGCCTACATCGCTGCGGCTCTCTCTACCGGACTTTCATGTCTTGGCGGCGGCATCGCCGTTGCCAGCGCGGCATCTGCGGCGCTTGGCGCACTCAGCGAGGATTCCAGTGTGTTTGGTAAATCCCTGATTTTCGTAGGTCTTGCCGAGGGTGTCTGCTTATACGGCCTTATCATCTCCTTTATGATCTTAAGTCAGCTTTAATTTTTGGCACAAAAAAGAGGAACATATATATGAAAATGTATTTGATCAGTGATAATGTGGACACCTATACAGGCATGCGCTTAGCAGGTGTGGCTGGGTGCGTTTTACACAGCCGCCATGAGCTAAAGGACGCGCTTGATGCAGTTTTGCAAGACCCTGATATAGGCATCCTGCTTCTTACAGAAAAGTTTTCCAGAGATTATCCTGATATTGTCAATGCATTTAAGCTGACCCATACCATGCCGCTGGTGGTGGAAATTCCAGACCGCCATGGTACTGGGCGAAAGCCTGACTTTATCACAGCATATGCTGGAGAAGCCATAGGACTAAAGCTTTAAGGAGGTGACCGCAATGACCACTGCGGAAAAACTGGTTCATTTTCAGGAAGACGCCATGCTAACTGCCAGAGCCCGTAGCGAAGAAGAGCTAAACGCCTACTCTGAAACCCTAAATAGAATGTATACAGAGCATGTGAAAACCGCCAGGCTTCAGGCACAAAGCCGTCTTCGCCTGGCAAAGGAGACCTTAAGGCGTGAGCATAACCGCCAGCTTTCCAAGCGTCAGCTGGAGACAAAAAGAAAGCTCTTGGCGACTATGGATGAAATCACGGAACATCTTTTTTCCATGGTCTGCGAGATGATACGTGCATTTAAGAAAGAGGATGAATATCTTAACTCTCTTCTTGAACTTATAAATACCGCAAAAGAGATAGCAAAAGGTCAGGATCTGGTTATCTATATAGACAGGAGCGACAAAAACCTGCTCTCAGCTCTTTCAGAGCGCTCCGGATTATCCATCAATATCTCTGATGAAAATATGGTGGGCGGCATCAGGGCGCTGGTCATTCGCAGAAATATGCTGATAGACCTAAGCTATGCCTCTAAAATCCGTGAGGCAAAGGAGAATCTGCAGCTTGGAGGTGAGAAGAATGCCTGAAAATCATTACGCCTCCGGCAAAATTTACGGAATCAACGGCCCCATCATCTACATCAAGGGCCAGACCTCCTTTCAGATTTCAGAGATGGTCTACGTCGGAGTTGAAAAGCTTGTCGGCGAGGTTATCTCCCTAACAAAGGAGCGCACCACCATCCAGGTTTTTGAGGAGACCTCGGGCTTAAAGCCCGGCGATGAGGTTGTGGGAACGGGCGGCGCCCTCTGTGCTACCCTTGCTCCCGGAATTTTAAACAATATCTTTGACGGAATCGAGCGCCCTCTGCGAAAAATCGCAGAAAGTCACGGCAAGTACATAAAGCGTGGTTTTTCCATGACCTCGCTGGACGAGGCAAAAAAATGGTCCACCACCATGAAGGTGAGCACAGGACAGATCGTATACGGCGGAACCGTGATAGCGGAAGTACCTGAAACTCCCGCCATAACCCATCGCGTGATGGTTCCCCCGGACGTCTCAGGAAAAGTAACCTTTGCCGTCCCCGATGGTGATTACACCATCTCAGACTGCCTAGTAAAACTCCTTCAAAAGGACGGCACTGAAAAGGAACTTACCATGACACAGCGCTGGCCTATTCGCGTGCCACGCCCTGTCACAGAGCGCTTCCCCGGCACCCAGCCTCTGGTTACTGGACAGCGTATCTTAGATACCATGTTTCCTCTTACAAAGGGCGGAACCGCCGCAATACCCGGCGGCTTTGGAACCGGAAAGACCATGACGCAGCACTCAGTTGCAAAATGGTCTGACGCAGATATCATTATATACATCGGATGCGGCGAGCGCGGAAACGAGATGACGGAGGTTTTGGAAGATTTTGGTAAGCTCCAAGACCCCAGAAGCGGCAATCTCCTGATGGATCGCACAACGCTCATCGCAAACACATCAAATATGCCGGTGGCTGCCCGCGAGGCGTCCATATATACCGGCGTCACACTGGCGGAGTACTACCGTGACATGGGTTATCATGTGGCGATTATGGCGGATTCTACCTCGCGCTGGGCAGAGGCTCTGCGAGAGATATCCGGGCGTCTTGAGGAAATGCCCGCAGAGGAGGGCTTTCCGGCTTACTTGGCATCTCGCCTTGGCACCTTTTATGAGCGTGCCGGCATGATGCACAATCTAAACGGAACCGAAGGGTCTTTGACGATTATCGGTGCGGTTTCCCCTCAGGGAGGCGATTTTTCAGAGCCTGTCACACAGAACACAAAGAGATATGTGGGATGCTTTTGGGGGCTGGATAAATCCCTAGCATACGCAAGACACTTTCCCTCCATCAACTGGCTGAATTCCTACTGCGACTATATCTCTGACCTGACGCCATGGTACAGCGAGAACGTTGATCCCCATTTTATGGACTGCCGCAACCGCATACTGGCGCTTCTTAATACGGAAAGCTCACTGATGGAGATCGTCAAGCTTATAGGCTCCGACGTTTTGCCGGACGACCAGAAGCTGATCCTAGAGATCACCCGTGTAATCCGACTGGGATTTTTACAGCAGAATGCTTTTCACAAGGATGACATGTGCGTAAGTCTGACAAAGCAATTTAAGATGATGGAGATTATTCTCTATCTCTATGGCGTTTCCAAAAAGCTTATCTCAATGGGGATGCCCATGAGAATCCTAAAAGAAGAAGGGATTTTTGAACAGATTATCTCCATCAAATATGACATTCCGAATGACAAACTAGAGCTCTTTGACCAGTACAAAGAAGATATAGACAATTTTTACCAGCACGTTCTTGACAAAAACGCATAATAAAAGGAGCTACAAATGTCCATTGAATATTTGGGATTAAATGAGATCAACGGCCCTCTGATCGTGCTTGAGGGCGTTATGGGCGCATCTTATGATGAAATCCTTGAGATCTCCATAAATCAGGAAACCCGCCTTGGGCGTATTATCGAGATATATGAGGATCGGGCAATTATCCAAGTCTTTGAGGGAACCATGGGTATGTCTCTTGGAAATACCAGGACAAGACTTACCGGCCATCCCATGGAGATAGCTGTGTCTGAGGATATGCTGGGACGAACCTTTAACGGTGTGGGTGCGCCCATTGACGGGCTCTCCCCCATTCACTCCGATATCCACCTGGATGTAAACGGCCAGCCCTTAAATCCGGTGTCTAGAGAGTATCCCAGAAACTACATTCAGACCGGCATCTCCGCCATTGACGGCCTTACCACTCTGATACGCGGCCAGAAACTTCCCATTTTTTCCGGTAACGGACTTCCCCATGACCAACTGGCTGCCCAGATTGTAAAGCAGGCAACTCTTGGAGAGGACAGCGATGGGAAATTTGCCATTGTCTTTGCCGCCATGGGCTTAAAACATGACGTTGCGGATTATTTTTGCAGGACTTTCGAGGAGAGCGGCGTAAGCGACCATGTGGTTATGTTTTTAAACCTTGCAAATGATCCGGTGGTGGAACGCCTGATAACCCCCAAGGTTGCGCTCACAGCCGCAGAGTATCTGGCATATGAATGCCACATGCATATTCTTGTCATAATGACGGATATCACATCCTACGCCGAGGCACTGCGCGAGGTCTCCTCCTCCAAAGGTGAGATACCTTCCCGAAAAGGATATCCGGGTTATCTGTACTCAGACCTTGCAAGCCTTTATGAGCGCGCCGGAATCGTTGCCGGAAACGAAGGCTCAGTGACGCAGCTTCCCATACTCACCATGCCAAATGACGACATCACTCACCCCATACCGGATCTCACAGGATATATCACGGAGGGCCAGATTGTTTTGGAGCGTTCTTTATATGGTCAGAGCATCTATCCGCCAATAAACGTGCTGCCCTCGCTGTCCAGGCTCATGAAGGACGGCATCGGAAAGGGATTTACAAGAGAGGATCATCAGGACGTTGCAAATCAGCTCTTTTCAAGCTATGCCAAGGTGGGCGATGTTCGCGCCCTTGCAAACGTCATTGGCGAGGATGAACTCTCTCCCACTGACAAGCTCTACTTGGAGTTTGGCAAGGCTTTTGAGGCGCAGTTTGTGGCGCAGGGAGATGAAGAAAACCGCTCTGTTCTTAAAACCCTTGACATCGGCTGGCAGCTTTTAGGACTGCTCCCCAAAGAGGAGCTTGACCGCATTGATACGAAAATACTGGAAAAATATTATACGCCGACTAAGCCTGATCAGCTTTAAGTGCGGGAGGTGCTCATATGAACCTGAATACATTTCCCACAAAGAGCAATTTGATCCTTGCAAAAAACTCCCTTGCCCTTGCAACACAGGGGTACGAGCTGATGGACAAAAAGCGCAACATCTTAATCCGCGAGCTGATGGATTTGATCGACCGCGCCTCATCCATTCAGCTTGAGATTGATGCGACATTTCGCGCCGCCTATGAGGCTTTGCAGCAGGCAAATATTGAGATGGGTATCAGCCGGGTAAGTGACATTGCTCAAACCATCCCCATACAGGATGATATCTCCATAAAGGTACGCAGCGTTATGGGAACGGAGATACCCCTTGTGAAGCACACTTCAAAACCCTCTTCCCCTCACTACGGCTTTTACGGCACCACTGAGGCTTTGGATATAGCCAAGGAGCATTTTGACAGGGTTCGTGAGCTTACAATCCGCCTGTCAATGATAGAAAATTCTGCTTACAGACTGGCGGCAAATATCAAAAAAACACAGAAGCGCGCAAATGCGTTAAAAAACATAACTATACCGACTTATCAGAGTCTGATAAAGGATATCAACTCTGCATTAGAAGAGAAGGAGCGTGAGGAATTTACCCGCCTAAAGGTCATCAAACGCATCCAGACAGGCAAAGCAACATAAAAAAGGATATCGTCTATGAAAACTTTTAGATATATTCTAGGATTCATGGCAGTCAGCACGGCAATAATCGCTCTACTGATAGGCTCCATAGAAATCGCAACCTTTTCAAGCCTGAGCTTTTATGAGAAACAGTATGAAAAAAATAATGTCTTAGATGCTGTTGGCATGGAAATGGATGATCTGATGGATCTTACCGAATATATGCTTGACTACCTTGAGGGCAAAGAGGATATTTTAAGCTTTACCACCACCATGTGGGGGGAGGAGCGGGATTTCTTTAACGATAAGGAGCGGGCGCATATGGAAGATGTGAAGCGCCTAAACACAAACGCTCTCACTGTTATGTATTCCTGTGCGTCGTCTTCCATTATCTGTCTGGGATTTTTTGCGGCGTCATTTTTCACCCCTCGCCGCCGTCGTTTAGCACAGGATTTTCTTCCCACGCTGTGCCGCTGTATCACCATAGGCACCCTGGTCTTTATCGGGTTTTTTTTGATAGGCGCTCTTGTTGTATCCACAAATTTTGAGTATTACTGGAATATTTTCCACAAAATTTTCTTTACCAATGACCTTTGGCTTTTAGATCCATCCACAGATATGCTGATAAACATTGTTCCCTTAAACTTTTTTACTGCGCTAGTCATCAGATGTGCGCTGCTTTTTATGCTCATGATACTTATTATGCTTATACCTTCAACAATATACTTAATCTATAAACGAAAAAGGCCCAAAAAAAGGAAGCCCTATCTGCCTCGCTCCCTTTATCTTTCCTTGGTCAGTCTGTGTGTTGCTTTGTTCTGTCTCGCATCTCCGATACAAGCCCTTGCAGATGATTCCATCACAGGCCTTGATGATGCACCAGAGATCTCTGCTCAAGCTGCCATTTTGATCGAAAAGAACACCGGCACAATTCTCTATTCAAAAAATGCTGATGAGAGCATATATCCCGCCAGCACCACAAAGATTATGACCGCACTTCTTACACTGGAAAACTGCGAGCTTGACGAGGTTGTGACCTTTAGCTCAACCGCCATTTATTCCCTTCCCACGGGTGCAAGCCACATAGGAATGACTGTGGGCGAGACGCTGACGGTTGAAGAGTGCCTTTACGCACTTTTGCTGCCCTCCGCCAACGAGGTGGCAAACGCCCTTGCAGAACATATTGCCGGAAGCATGTCCGCCTTTGTAAATATGATGAATGAAAGAGCCAATGAGCTTGGGTGCACCAACACGAATTTTGCAAATCCCAGCGGTCTTCATGCGGATAATCACACGACCAGCGCTGCGGACTTGGCGCTTATCTTTCAGGCATGTCTTTCCACCGCTAATTTTATACAGATTGATTCTACTGTGACCTATGTTATCGGAGCCACAAATCTGGTGGATGAAACTCGTCCCATGAAGACCACCAATCAGATGATCCAAACTGACAGTGAATACTACGATTCAAGAGTGGTCTGCGGAAAAACCGGCCACACCACAGAGGCTGGCGGATGTTTAATCAGCTACGCAAAAAGTGACGGCATGGAACTTATCTGTGTGGTTATAAACGCGGAGCAGCCGGCGGAATATGAAATCACCTCCACGCTTTTGGACTACGGCTTTTCCTCATTCACCATGACTTCTTCTCTGGATCTTGAACGGCTACTTGCCGCTTCCAAGGCAGATGCCCCGACATTTTATACATCATCCCAGATCACACCGTATACTCTGTCCGGCAACCAGGCGGTCATCACCACAGATTTTTCTCTGATGAGCTATTCGCTTAGCACGGATGAAGATGCGCTTACCAGAATAGATTTACAGGCGGGCAGTCTTACGCTTTCAAGCTGGCTTTTAGAAACCGCCACCCAGGATGATAACCCTCTAATGCTTGGAGATATTCCCGTCTCCTACCTTCAGGCGATGTCAACCCCAGAGAGCAGTTATTTGCTCCTCATTATACTGGTAGCCCTGCTGCTCATTATATTAATTTTTATTTTCTTTACGCTTCGCACTATCAAAAAGAAGCCTTCTAAGAAGACTTCTAAAAAAGCTTCTTGGAGGCCTTCCTGGAAGAACAAATCACGCGTCTTTAAGAATGTCCCTCTAAAGAAGCTATAGGTCAGGTGAGGCGCTGTCCTGCAATTTTTTCTTTTTCATTCGGAAATCCTGGTGCTTTTGGCGAATGGTGTTTATCACATTCTCCTCCACCAGTTTTTCCGTCTTTACGACAAATACACCGCCCCTGGCGGTCTTTTTTATACGGATCTTTCCTTTAAGCCACCCATGCTCAGGACAATAGGCGGCAGAATAAAACTGTCTTCCGTTACTTGAAAACCAGCGCAGCTTTTTTCTAAGTCTTCTTTTACATTTATAGCACACGCTCCCCGTCACAACGCGGTCCATCATGGCAAGCTCCTTGCTTGCAAACTCTCTGGATATGTACTTTTTATAGGTGCCAAAATCCAGATGTATCTCCTCTTCGCGGCATGACGGCAAGACATGGTAATCCACGGAGATAAACCGTCCAAAGCGCTTCATATCAAGCTTTTCTAAAACTTTCGCCGTATAGCAGGCGTCCGCATACGCTCCGTGAAAAGCCTGCCTTTCAGGAATATCAAGGGCCTCTACCGCGCTCCTTAAACTTTTCCTGTTCTTCCCATTATCAAATTGGAGGCTGTATAGCTTTTGTACATCATAATAATATAGGGGCTTATCAAAAAGCCCCTTCATTTTATAGTAGTCACAATTATTTTGAAGCTCTGCCAAATCCATATCACCCCAAGTGCAGTAGATAAAATCCTCTCCGCACCACTTTAGGAAGCTTTCCATAACCTCCTTAAACGGCTTGCCCTTTTTCTTAAGCTCCTGGATGGACAGTCCTGTTACTTCCCTGGTCATGTAGTGAATCTGATGATATATGCGCGGTCTCACATATGAGCGAAAATGCTCGACCTCCTCTTTCTCAAATGAGAGCTTTACAGCGCCGATCTCAACAATCTCAAATCTTGGCACCTTTTCTGTGTGGGCGCCATAACCCTGGTTCCATTCCAAATCAAGCACAATATAATTCACTGGCAAATCCTTTCTTTGCAGCTTTACTTGGAGCCCACCTTAGCAAAAACGGTATATATCGTCTTCATAATAATCTTAATGTCAAGGCCAATCGACCAGTTATCGATATATTCCAGATCCATGCGCACAACTTCCTCGAAGTCCTTTATATTGCTGCGTCCGCTCACCTGCCACATGCCTGTAAGTCCCGGCTTTAGACTCAACCTGCGCTTATGATACGGAGAATATTCCCTAAACTCATCCACTGTCGGCGGTCTTGTTCCCACCAGGCTCATATCTCCCTTAAATACATTCCAGAATTGAGGGAACTCGTCTATGCTGGTGGCACGTATAATCTTTCCCACCTTGGTAACTCTGGGGTCATTTGTCATCTTAAACATCGCCCCGCTCATTTCATTTTGAGCCATCAGCTCCTTTTTTCTCTCCTCCGCGTCCATGTACATGGAGCGAAATTTATAAATGTAAAAGAAACGACCGTTCTTTCCCACTCTTTTTTGTTTAAAAAACAAAGGGCCCGGCGATTCGATTAACAGCGGGATTGCCACAAACGGGGTCATTAGAGCGGTGAGCAGCATCCCCACTAGGCCGCCGACAATATCCATAACGCGCTTTATAACCAATTTATTCCATGAAAATTGTTTGATAGCAAAGGAAATCACCGGCATGCCATAAATATTACAAACGGCGTTTCCAACATTTTCATAGTCATCCAGTACATTGATATTTAAATAGACGGTGATGCCCATCTCCTCGACTTTAGAGATAAATCTCTTGGTGTTTTTTCCATCTGCGTAAGAGACATGCACGAACACCTCATCAACCACACTGTCCTTGATGTAATCGATCAAATCACTGTGGCTTGCCACTACCTTAATGCCGTCAATCACCTCTCCCTGACGCTCATCGTCAAGAATGCAAAGTCCCACGATCCGTCGACCCCATTCAGGCTGTGCGGTAATTCTTTTTAAGACTCTATCAAGCCTTTCTGTTGAGGTCACCACCAGCACCTGCGTTACCTTCTTAGTCATCATGCGCTTTTTCGCTACCATCTTTGCGCACAAGTGACACAAAAAATTCATGAAAACATTTATAACGATAGTGGTTCCCACAACTCCTCTTGAAAGTTGCTCCCCTCCCTTTAGAATATACACAAGCAGGGTTGCAAAAAGCAAAAGAGCAAAGTTTACCTCCACTGAGTGAAACAGCATATCAAGCTTAGTTTTATTGAAAAGGCACTTCTGACCCGAGGAAAAGAGCATGATTAAAATATAAGCTGAAAGGAAAACGAGAAGGCCGTACATAAATTGATACTGCAAATCGTCCGACCTTATATCACCACTCTGGATCCAAACACGCCAAATCGCGACACCCAAAATATAGCTGATGATCAGGCACACCATGTCCAGCAGCAGCAAAATTATTTCCATTTCCCTTTTGTCACCTGAACGCATTTCTTTTCTCCTACTTCCAAAGCGCTATCCGTATGCCAACGCAACCAATAGCTTGTTTTTTGGAAAATATATATAATGCCAAGGAGTTCTGAATATATATTCTTTCTCTTTGGTTCAAATCTTAACCTTGCCCTATAATATCATATGATCCTTATAATTGCAATATTCTTGACCATCTTATTTCCTACG
>CAZYLH010000004.1:42086-55857 GCA_964648695.1 uncultured Lachnospiraceae bacterium
TCCACGCTAAAGAAGCTCTTTAAGGCGTTGCTCACCGCATCTAAGCGACCGTTTCCCTGACTTAGGATTACAGAAACCTTTCCCCCACTCTCTATCGTCACCTGCGTCTCAATGCCGTCCGTCTGCTTAAAGTGAAACTCCGTGATATCAAAGATGCTCTTATCGTTTACATAGTGCTCCTCAAATATCTGATAGATCCAGGCAGGTGATAGCTCCTTATGAGCCTTGTCGGACACATCTTTTACGGTGTATCCAAACTCCTCCTTCATCTTCTCTGGAAGAACGATGCCAAAATCCTCCTTTAAGATGTAGCTGACGCCGCCCTTTCCTGACTGGCTGTTGATGCGTATCACATCGGAGCCGTATTCTCTTCCAACATCCCGAGGGTCGATTGGAAGATAGGGCACCGTCCACTTTTCGCTCATTCCATCCTCTCTCCACTTCATTCCCTTTGCGATGGCATCCTGGTGGGAACCGGAAAATGCGGTAAACACAAGCGCTCCCGCATATGGCTGGCGCTCATGTATCTTCATGCGGGTCAGGCGCTCATATGTCTTTCCTATCTCGGAGATATTTGTAAAGTCAAGTCCCGGATCCACTCCTTGGGAGAACATATTCATCGCCAGTGTGACGATGTCCACGTTTCCTGTGCGCTCACCGTTTCCAAAAAGCGTTCCCTCGATCCTATCAGCCCCCGCCAAAAGTCCAAGCTCCGCGTCCGCCACTCCGGTTCCTCTGTCGTTGTGAGGGTGAAGTGAGAGCACCACATTCTCCCTGTATTTCATATTCTTGCTCATAAACTCTATCTGGCTGGCAAAAACATGGGGCATGGCATGCTCCACGGTCGCTGGAAGATTGATGATTGCCTTGTTCTCCTTAGTAGGCTGCCACACATCCAAAACTGCATTTACAACCTCTAAGGCATAATCTATCTCCGTGCCTGTAAAGCTCTCCGGACTGTACTCAAAGGAGAAATTCCCGGGGGTCTCATCCGCAAGCTTTTTTAAAAGCTTTGCGCCGTCCACGGCAATCTGTAGGATCTCCTCCTTTGACTTTTTAAACACCTGCTCTCTTTGCGCCACCGAGGTGGAATTATAGAGGTGCACCACCGCCCTGGGTGCTCCCTCCACCGCCTCAAAGGTCTTTTGGATAATGTGCTCTCTAGCCTGGGTAAGAACCTGAACCGTCACATCATCCGGTATCATATTTTTTTCGATGAGCGCCCTCATAAACTGATACTCTGTCTCTGAAGCCGCTGGGAATCCCACCTCGATCTCCTTAAATCCTATATCGACAAGCATCTGGAAAAACTCAAGCTTTTCATCAAGACTCATGGGCTCAATAAGCGCCTGATTCCCATCGCGCAGATCCACACTGCACCAGATGGGAGGATGGTCTACGGCATCCTTTTTTACCCAGTCATAGCACTCCTTGGGAGGCATAAAATACATTTTCTGATACTTCTCAAAATTTTTCATACCCTTTCACCTTTCCCTCTTAAGATTTTTTCTGAAGGCGAAAAAAATCCTTCGCCTCCAAACACGGCTGTTTAGAGACGAAGGATATATAAATCCCACGCGGTACCACTCTAATTCATGCTCTCGCATGCACTCTCCGGTCACCACTGATGACCTCGCCCTGTAACGGTGGCATCCGTCTGCTCCTACTCCATATGTTTCAGGCAGCTGCTCCAAAGCCAGTTCCCAGTTGCTCTTCCACCGCCTCACACCAACCGGCGGCTCTCTGAAGGAATCCACAAAAGGTACTATTCCTTTTCTTCGCATTTGCTATGGCTTACTCTACCACATTTTTTTCAAAAAGTGAATACCTTTTTTTGCTTTTTTTAGGCCTGCGCTGCTTTCGGTTTGTTTCCCGTGTACAGCTGATAATAGCGGCCCTGCTGCTCGATCAGATCATCGTGCGTTCCGCGCTCGATTATGCGACCCTTCTCCAAAACCATGATGCAGTCGCTGTTCTTTACAGTGGAAAGCCTGTGGGCGATAACAAAGGTGGTTCTTCCCTTCATCAGCTTATCCATACCATCCTGCACAAGACGCTCTGTTCTGGTATCGATGGAGCTTGTCGCCTCATCTAGAATGAGCACCGGCGGATCCGCGATAGCCGCTCTGGCGATAGCCAAAAGCTGGCGCTGACCCTGACTTAGGTTCGCACCGTCTCCGGTGAGCATGGTATCATATCCATCCGGCAAACGCCTTATAAATCCATCCGCGTTAGCCAGCTTTGCAGCTGCATAGACTTCCTCGTCGGTTGCATCAAGCTTTCCGTATCTAATATTCTCCTTAACTGTTCCGGTGAAAAGATGAGTATCCTGTAAAACAATTCCTAAGGAGTGGCGCAAATCTGCCTTCTTAATCTTATTGATGTTTATACCGTCATAGCGTATCTTTCCATCCTGAATATCATAGAAACGGTTGATGAGGTTTGTGATGGTGGTCTTTCCTGCACCGGTGGAACCTACAAACGCTATCTTCTGACCCGGTGTGGCAAACATCTTCACATCGTACAGTACGATCTTGTTTGGATCATAGCCAAAGTCCACGCCGTCAAAGACAACATCTCCGGTAAGCTCCTTGTACTCCACCTCTCCTGTTGCCTGATGAGTGTGCTTCCACGCCCAGGTGCCTGTGCGCTCCTTACACTCCACCAGCTTTCCGTCTTCCTTCTTTGCGCGGACAAGCGTTACATAGCCCTCATCCGTCTCCGGTTCTTCATCCAAAAGGTTAAATACTCGCTCTGCTCCGGCAAGAGCCATAATCACGCTGTTAAACTGCTGGCTCACCTGGTTGATCGGCATATTAAAGGATTTATTCAGTGTCAAAAAGCTTACAAGGGTACCCGTTGTAATTCCGCCGATACCGCTTAATGCCAGCACGCCTCCGCCTATGGCACACACTACATAGCTCAAATTTCCGAGCTGAGAATTGATAGGTCCCATAATGCTTGAGTAGCGGTTTGCAAAGTTAGCACTGTCATAGAGCTTATCATTTAACACATTAAATTTCTCTAAGGATTCCTCCTCGTGGCAGAAGACCTTTACCACCTTCTGGCCATCCATCATCTCCTCAATATAGCCGTTTACCGCACCTAAGTCTCTCTGCTGAGCTACAAAATAAAGGCTAGAGAGGCTCGCGCACTTCCTTGAGAAAAACAGCATGATGCACACCATAACAAAGGTGAGCAGTGTCAGAGGGATGTTTAAAAAGATCATGCTAAAGGTTACCCCTAAGATGGTCACCGCGCTGTTGATGCACTGCGGGATACTCTGACTGATCATCTGTCGCAGGGTATCGACATCGTTTGTGTAGATGGACATGATATCTCCATGCGCGTTAGTGTCAAAATATTTAATCGGGAGGCTCTCCATGTGAGTAAAGAGATCCTCTCTTAATCTCATCATGGTTCCCTGTGTCACTGTTACCATCGTGCGGGCATTTACATAAGATGCCAGCACACCAATGGCGTAAAAGATTCCCACCCTAAGCATCGCCTGAGCAAGGGCGGAAAAATCCGGGTTGTTAGTGCCAATCATTGGCATGATATAGTCGTCAATCAGGCTCTGTGTAAACAGGGTACCCTGAATGCTTGAAAACACCGTGAGTAAAATACATATAAGCACAACTATACAGTGAACGGTATATGTTTTAAACACATATCCCATGAGCCGCATAAACAGCTTTCCGGGATTTTTAATCTCTTGCTTTGGGCCCATCTGTCTTGGCCCTAGTCCTGGTCCTGGCATTACAGCTCACCTCCGTTTTCATCAAAATCGCCGCCGCCCTCAGTCTGGGATTCATATACGTCGCGGTATATCTCGTTGGTCTTAAGCAGCTCCTCATGCGTGCCAAAGCCGTTCACCTCGCCGTTGTCCATGACGATGATACGGTCTGCATTCTGAACAGAGCTTATACGCTGAGCGATGATCAGTTTGGTGGTGTTTGGAATCTCCTCCGCAAAGGCCTTTCTAATCCTTGCATCCGTAGCGGTATCAACCGCACTGGTTGAATCGTCCAAAATCAGCACCTTGGGCTTCTTTAACAGCGCTCTGGCTATGCAAAGTCTCTGCTTTTGTCCGCCGGAGACATTGGTTCCGCCCTGTTCAATATGCGTATTGTACTTATCAGGCATTGCCTCTATAAAATCATCAGCACAAGCCAGCTTGCACGCCCGTTTACACTCCTCCTCGGTGGCGTTTTTGTCTCCCCACCGAAGGTTTTCTAAGATGGTTCCTGAAAACAGGACGTTTTTTTGCAGTACCACGGACACCTCGTTTCTTAAGGTTTCCAGATCATAATCCCTAACGTCCACACCGCCGACACTTACGCCGTGGCGGGAAATCACATTGCCAGACTCGTCTTTATCCACCTGCTCATTCACATCATACAGACGGCTTATCAAGTTTACAAGGCTGGACTTGGCGCTTCCGGTACCTCCGATGATTCCTATCGTCTCACCGGCCTTAATAGTAATATCAATATCCTTAAGGACATTTTCGCCAGCGCCCTTCTTATAAGAGAAGTTTACATGATCAAAGCGGATGCTTCCGTCCTTTACCTCCATCACAGGATTCTTAGGATTTACAATGTCCGTCTTCTCATTAAGCACCTCACAGATACGATGCGCACTTGCCACGGACATTGTCATCATAACAAAGATCATGGACAGCATCATCAGGTTCATCAAAATATTCATGCAGTATGCCAAAAGGCTTGTAAGATTTCCGGTGGTCAGGCTCTCTGATACGATAAGCTGAGCTCCAAACCAGCTGATTAGCAGAATACAGGAATAAACCGCTGCATTCATGATAGGTGTGTTAAACGCCAAAATCCCCTCTGCCTTTGTGAACATTTTGTAGAGAACGCCATTGGCTTTCTTAAAGCGCTCCTTCTCATAGTCCTCTCGCACATAAGCCTTCACCACGCGGATGGCGGAGACATTTTCCTGCACGCTGGCATTTAAGTCATCATATTTTTTAAACACCTGATTAAAATAGCGCATGGTGCTTACCATAATTGTGCCCAAAATCAGTGCCAGCACAATAACCGCCACCAGATAAATGCTTGCAAGCCTGGGGCTGATAGAAAACGCCATAATCATGGCGATGATCAAGCTGAACGGAGATCTAAAGCACATCCTAAGCAGCATCATATATGCATTTTGCAGGTTGGTTACATCAGTGGTCATACGGGTAACCAGGCCCGCTGTTGAAAATTTATCAATATTTGAAAAGGAAAAGGTTTGTATGTTTTCATACATGGCCTTTCTTAAGTTCCTTGCAAAGCCCGCGGAAGCCTTTGAACCAAATACACCGCCCAAGATTCCAGCAATCAGCCCCACAAGAGCCGCTAAGATCATGAGTCCGCCTGTTACGTAGACGTGATTCATATCCCCTTTTTGGATACCGTCATCGATAATGGAAGCCATGAGAAGAGGTATCACCATCTCCATCGCCACTTCCAGGATCATAAACAAAGGCGTGATTATGGAAGGGATTTTAAATTCCTTAATCTGCGCCCCCAGCGTCTTTATCATGTACTATTTCCTCCTTATTCATTTTCTTGCACGAATGTGCGAAGTTTTTCCAAAACTTCCCTAAATACTTTCAGCTCTTCTCTTTTGACGCCCACAAGCATATTGCTCTCCGCCTCCATAATCCTGTCCCGCACAAGGTTGTGAATGCGAATGCCCTCCCCTGTCGGAAGGAGTCTTTTTAATCTGGCATCTTTTTCTGAGCTTATCCTGGTAATCAACCCCTTTTTTTCCATATTCTTAAGGATACTTGTGACAGAGGAGCCGCGGATACGAAACTCCGTCTCTATATCCCTCTGATAAAGGGGCTGATTTTGCTGGTGCCACATCACAATCATCCCAAGGATCCGTCCCTGGCCGCCGTTAAGCTCCTCGCATGGCATCTGACGGTCGATATAGCGGCGCAGCATCGTTGAGGTTACAAAGATGTCCTTTCCTATCTCGTAGCCTTGATTTGTCTTTTGCAATTTGCACCTCGCTTTCTATATAAACTCACTGTCGGGATCCGCTCTTTTTTTTCTTCTAAAAAGAGCCAGAAACGCAAAGCTTAGAAACCTAACAAATAGGTTTCTAAGCTATTATAAGCGATCTCTTTCATTTGTCAACCAGAAAATAATTTTTTTATTTTTCCCCGCGTGAGCCTAATAGCCCCTCGCAAAAATGCTTGTCACAAGTAAAAATAAATGCTATAATGCGGTCACTATTTGAAGTTTAGGAGGAAAGCCAAAATGTTAAATACAGGCCTACCGGCAGTCCTAGCGTTTGCCATATGGGTAAATGTCCTTCTCATTGTGCTGGCTGTGATTGTCGTTATTTTAGTTGTGCTGATGGTTATCGGCAACAAGATGCAAAAGAAGCAGATGGCGCAAAAGGAACAGATGGACGCCATGGCTCAGACCGTATCCATGCTGATCATTGACAAAAAGGTTATGCGTCTGCGTGACGCTCAGCTGCCAAAGGAAGTCTTTGAGCAGACACCCAAGTATATGCGCAGATCCAAGATCCCATTTGTCAAGGCAAAAGTTGGTTCCAGAATTATGACACTCATGTCAGATCCCAAGGTGTTTGCAGTCATTCCTGTAAAAAAAGAGATTAAGGCTGTTGTAAGTGGCATCTACATAACAGAAATTAAAAGCGTAAGGGGCGGCTTTATTCCTCAGCCCGAGCAAAAGAAAAAGAAGGGGCTCTTTGGCAGAAAAAAGAAAAAGGACAAGGATAAATAACCCTTACAAAGAATTCTAAATATCTCACAAGGCGATTTTAGGGGCTGTAACACTTACTACTAGTGTTACAGCCCCTAATTTTTCTCTCAGTTATCTATCGCTATTAAATTTCCTTTTCTCCTATCTCTTGACTCACATTTAGGTCGCTTTCCTATATTAATAGTCAACTTCCCATTCTCTTATAGCGCCGGAATATCCATCGATGGTAAATTCATATTCCACGCCATTGTACCATATGGTGCCGTCATATTCCAATCTGCCGTCATCATAATCTGTCTCAAACTCATGGATATTGCTCACCGTAGCGCCAGGAACCTGCGCCAAGGCGATTTCCATTGCCTCATCGGCAGTGATCGCACTGCTGCCGTCAGAAGGAGGCGTGTAGCCATTTAAGTCGTAATCAACAGAAAGAATGGATCCTGTATACGCCTCAATGGTATAGTCGTATTCAGCATAGTCGCTCGAATAAAACTCGATGTCATAGACCAGCTTACCGTCATCTCTCTCAAGCTTGGTCTTTATAAACGTCACCTGATCTGAAGTCAGCCCTGCGTGATTTAGAGCTATTTCCCGGGCTTCTTCGTCCGTGATAACATCACTACTGGTGGTGTTTGTTGTGCTAGAACTTGCAGTGGAGCTTTCTGTAGTTGCCGCCTGTGTTGTGGTGCTGGTGGAAGCCGCCGTGGTGCTGGTGGAGGCCGCCGTAGTGCTTGAGGAAGCACTGTCGCTGGTATCACTACCTACATCTGTTTGAGCCGTAGTGGTATCAGCGGTGTCGCTGTTAACTTCTTCCTCGGAAACATCGCTATCATCACTGGTGACCTGAGTCTCTGAACTAGCATCATCACTGGTTGCTTCCGTCTCTGAATTAGCGCTGGCACTCTCCACTTCCGTCTGAGAGCTATCGATGATAACTCCTGTTATCGCATCGATGTCATATCGATAGCTCATTTCATCCGCCGTAAAAGCAATCGCATAATAGTCTGTGCCATCTCTAGTCTCAAACTCTACCGTGCTAAAGGTAGCGTCAAGCTCGGATATGTCCGCAGCAGTGAATGCGATAGCTTTTGCCGCATCTTCTCCAATATAAGCTGCCTGACTGCTTTGCTGTGAGCATCCGGCAAGAACCATTAGACTGCACAAAGTAATACAAAGTTTGATTTTCATAATATTCTCCCCTTTCTCTAATTACATCATTTCCTTTGTTGCATCTATATCCTATTGCGGCAACATGAAATCAACATGAAAATTTCGGAAAAAAACAAATTTTTTTGCATTTACCTGTTTTTACTTTTTTAGTGCTTACTGTGAGTTATCAGGCGCTATATTTTGCACCGGAAGATGCAGCGTAAAAGTGCTTCCCTGCCCCAGTGTGCTCTCCACTGTCATGCTACCCCCGTGAAGCCTTGCGATATTTTGGACAATGGAAAGCCCAAGCCCCGCGCCCTCTTTTTCACTGCGTGAGGGATCCGTTTGGTAAAAGCGCTTCCATATTTTCTCGCAGTCCTCTTCCTTAATTCCAATACCATCATCCTTAACGGACAGCCGGATTTCTTTATCACTTTGCTCTAAACTCACCCACACATGACCTTCTGGTTTTCCGTATTTAAAGCCGTTGTCGATAAGATTTTGAAGGAGTCGAGTGATAAGGTTTTCATCTACACTGGCAAAAATCCCCGGTTTAGCCAGACAGATTAACCGCTCTTTCGGATAGGGTTGCTCTTTACATACCATCTCTACCAGCTGTGTCAGATCCACCCTAGCTACAGTCGCCCTCTCACCTTGTTCTAAGCGAGTGATGGATAAGAGCTGTTCTATAAGTCTGGTCATTTTGTCTGCCTGGCGGTGGATCATGGCGATGGTTTCGTCCTGTTCCTCTTTTGTATCACAGTACTCTTTGGCATACTCACAGGCGCTTTTTATCACGGATACTGGAGTGCGAAGCTCATGGGACGCATCGGCACTAAACTGCCGCTCCGCCTCAAAGGAAGTCTCCAGCCGCACAAACATTTGATTAAAGGTGCGCGCCAACCTGCTAAACTCATTCTCCCCCGGCGGGACTTCCACCCGCAAGCTCAAGTCGGACGCCTCATTTATCTCTTCTGCGGTGGAGATAATCCGCTCCATGGGGCGAAATGCCCGTTTTATAATGATGTATCCGCCAAGTCCGGAGATAAAAATCACCAGAGGCATAACCACCAGGGCACCCGCCATCAGATTTCTTAAAACCTGTATGTTTTTTGACACCTCTAGTATTCCCCGGATCCACACACTGGTTTCCCAGCTTAGTGGCACGCGAAAGTCCATCACAAAAAAGACTGTATCCCCCGCGGTCACCAGTCTGATTAGCCCATTTTCAAAAGGCTCACTTGCGGTAAATGCAACCGGGACCTGGCCCGCCAGCAGCGCCTCGCTCTGGCTATATACAAGTGAATAGACACCGTTTTCATAAAAGCTAAACCCGTCGCCGATTGTAGGATTTCCATCGGCATCAAGTGATATCTCTTCTATGTTTTCCCTAAGCGCCTGCTCAAGCTGTTCCATTGAGGTCTGAGATGATACGGAATCTCTGATGGTAAAAAGAAATCCCAGCAAAAGTACCGCCATGAGAAGCATCAGAAAAAGATACCATATGGTGATTTTTGTTTTAATGCTGATCCTCTTCAAAACATTCATCCTCCTTTTTTATGGCTCTTTAATCATCCAGCCCACACCTTTAACGGTTTGTATCAGCTTTTGTTCACGCCCGGCATCAATTTTCTTTCGCAGACGGCTCATGTACGCATCTACATTATTAGAACTGCCCGAATACTCATAATTCCAGATGCGATCCTCAATCTGAGCACGTGATAGCACAATTCCTTTATTTCGCAAAAGATACTCCAAAATAGAATACTCCTTTGGCAAAAGCTGAATGTCCTCTCCTCCCCTCGTAACATGTCTCGCTTTCGTATCCATAACCAAATCTCCAACGGTAAAAAGGCTCGTGGTCTGCCCGCTGTGTCTGCGCGTCATCGCTCTGATGCGAGCTAATAATTCTTCAAAGCTAAAAGGCTTTATAAGGTAATCGTCCGCTCCAAGATCAAGACCTTTTACACGGTCTTCAACGCCATCCCGCGCTGTCAAAAACAGCACCGGGGTGCCATCGTTACGCTCACGAAGCTCTTTTACCAGCGTGTATCCGTCCTTTTTTGGCATCATCACATCCATTATAATGCCGTCATATTCCGCTCCTTTTAGGTAAACTTCCGCATCTTCACCGTTATAACACCCGTCCACCATATATCCTGCCTTTTTAAGGGCCTTTGTTATGAGCAGATTCATATCTTTCTCATCTTCTACAACTAATATGCGCATATGTCCGGTCTCCTCATTCTCTTTACAAAAACTTGTTCACCATCCGCAGGCTTCACCTGCCGAGATGTTTTTTATTATACAATGAGGAAGGCGCGGGCGCAAGAAGGAGAGCCATTCTTAAAAAACCCATCCGCATGATTCACTCATGCAGATGGGTTTTTATATACAGCAAATTTATGCGCAGAACAAAGCTTACTTTTTCTCCTCGCCTATGGAATCTGTCACGCTAACCAGCACGGTCCGGTCATAACACGCAAACAGCTCATCCACATAGTCCTTGTCCGGCGCTTTGGTAAAGAAGCTGACAAGGGGCGTTAACACTAAGCTTGCCAGCATTACAAACGCACCGCAGTTGATGGAGGACTGAAGCCACTCCGGGAAATAGCTGTTGAAAAACATATTCAAAAGCATCACGCCCACACCGAACACGAAGCTAACCCAGACGGCCGCAACCGATGTCCGGCGGCTGTACAGGCCGTAAACATATGGCCCAAGGAAGGCTCCCGCCATAGCGCCCCAGGACAGTCCCATAAGCTGAGCGATAAAGGCAAATTTATACTTATACTGCAGCACCGCAAGGATGGACGCCGCCGCGATAAAGAAGAGAATCAGAATCCTAATGGTGCCAACCTGCTTCTTTTCGCTCATATTTGGTCTGATCTTGTCACGGATTAAGTCCAGAATCAGGGTTGAGCTTGCCGTAAGCACCAGTGATGATAATGTAGACATGGACGCCGACAGCACCAGTACCACTACCAAACCTAAAAGTACCGGAGAAAATGCCTCAAGCATCACAGGGATGATGGTGTCATACCCATCCGCCGCCACATCCACGCGTCCTGTAAGAAGGCGTCCAAAGCCTCCCAGAAAGTAGCATCCACCGGATACGATAACTGCAAACAGTGTGGAAATGATAGTGCCCTTTGTTATAGCCTTCTCATCCTTAATAGCATAAAACTTTGACGCCATCTGCGGAAGACTCCAGGTACCAAGGGATGTGAGGATGATAACCCACAGCAGACTAAAAGGGTCTGCTCCAAAAAAGGAAGTAAATGCACCGGGCAGTGTACTTGCTGTCTCATCATAAACTTCTGCCAGCTGCGCCCATGCGCTAGAAAGTCCGCCAAACTGCTCCAACGCAGCATACACCGTCAGGATAATCCCGACAATCATGATGATACCCTGAATAAAATCTGTGACCACCGTAGCCAGATAGCCGCCTGCCACCACATAGATTGCGGTCAGAACTGCCATGCCGACAATACAAATAGTATAGTCAATGTTAAACGCCATGCCAAACAGTCTGCTAAGGCCGTTAAAGAGCGATGCCGCATATGGGATCAGGAACACAAAAATAATCAGCGCCGCACCGGTTCGCAGAGCAGGGCTTTGATAGCGCTTTGCAAAAAAGTCCGGCATGGTTTTGCTTTCCATATGCTGGGTCATAATGCGGGTACGGCGGCCCAAAATTGCCCAGGCCATATAGGACCCGATCAGCGCATTTCCCAGACCGATCCAGGTAGCGGCAATACCAAAACGCCATCCAAACTGACCGGCATATCCAACCATAACAACTGCGGAAAAATATGATGTGCCATAGGCAAATGCCGTAAACCACGCGCCTATATTGCGTCCGCCAAGCACAAATCCATCCACACTGGAAGACTTCTTACTGCAATACAGACCCACGCCCACCATGACGCCAAAGAACACAACCAGCATGCCAACCTTGATGACCATATCTATCATCGTGCTTTCCTCCAACTCTCGCCGACAAAAAATTTGCCGCAGCCTTAAATTTGATGCAGCTGCGGCGTGCCAGCTTTTATGTTGAACACTTTAGCACTTTTAAGCTTTAAAGTCAAGAAGTTTCTTTCGTGGATTTGCCCCTCTTTGCGTCTCTTTTTTTACGCTTATCCTTCGTCGGTGCCATTACCTTATCATATGACGGGCAGACTGTGATTAGCGCCGCTGTAAGCACCGCCATCAAAAGCAGACTTGCACAGCCGATCACGGGATTATAAACTGCTCCTTCCTGTCCTGCGTAGTTTATGATTCCCAGACCTGCCGTAATCGGATAATAATCGGTCAGGTTGCGACCCGCGACAAAGATTCCGCAAAATCCGTAGAAGAACGCAATACCTGTTCCTGCATAGAAACGGTCCCTCTTTCTCCCAAACCACACGATCAGCGGCGCAACCGCTACAAAATTAAACAAAGCTACTGCACAAATCTGAAATAAGGACTTTCCCACCTCCACTATGCCTATGTTTTCACAGTGCAAGGCAAATGCGCCTGCAATAAGTGTGCAGATAAAGCTAAACACCGCAAAGAAAATTGTTAGCAGCCCGGTAACGATCAGCTTTCCGATCAGGAGGCGTTTTTGCGAAACCGGAACAGTCACCACGGATTTTAATGTGTTATCCGTGTACTCGCGATTGATGATATAACCTCCAGTCAACACGATGATAAATGGAAATCCCAAACTGAAATTATTCCAGATGATATTGTCTGAAAACACCTCGTATGTGACTGTAACCCCATCAAGCGAGGTCTGAAAGATACCCAATGCCACCACAAAGAACACCGCAACAATGCCTATCCACAGGACGCTATATCGCTTTAATTTTTGAAATTCTGCAATTACAATATCTATCATGTCCATCTCTCCTTATACCTCGCTTTTCCTGTAGAAGAACATTGCCAGTAAAGAAAACGCACAGCCATAAATTGTCATAATACCGATCATATACAGCGTTTTTTCAGTGTATGGCAGGATATAGGTAAGAGCGTCCTCAACCGGCATGACTTCAAGATACCATTTCATGATGAGCGGGATCGGCAGAACCGATGTGAGCGCATCCATTGATGCCGGGCTTGTTCCAAACATCATCGTAATTGCAAAGCTGATAACTGCATAGACAAATGATAGGATGATGGAGAAAATATAACTCTTATTGCTCATCAGGATTATCATGATCACGGGCAGGGTTCCGATCAGGACAAAAATTCCAGAACAGACACTGACAACCAGACGAAGCATCACGTGGTTTACATTTCCAACGATCAATCCGCCCACAAGGGAGGCTCCTAAGGCTGAGACTGAATAAATCACAGACAGACACAGAAGCACACATAGCTTTGAAATAAGAATTTTGGGCTTGGAAACGGGGATTATGAGCAAATTCTTAAGTGTATCATTGTCCCGTTCCATCAAAAACAGCATCGCGGAAATCACCCCAAGCACGCATGGCAAAAACAGCAAATCACCCATGAGAAAGACTGCTCTAAAGAGCTGGTCAAAGGTTTGACTGTCACTTGCCATCAAAAGGGTTAATACCATTGGAAAAAGAACTGCCGCCCCTATGGTAAGCTGAATAAATTTTTTTCGCTTTAGTTTTTGAAATTCGCAGATAATAAGATCAAGCAATTCCCTCACCCCCGGTAACCTTTTTAAAATAGTCTTCCAAAGTAGCCTCGTAAAGATGCGACTCATAAAGCTCAATGCCCGTCTCGACAAATGCCCGGTTTATGGCTGCAATCGGCAAAGCAATATCATAAAGGGCAAGCCTTTTATCATCCATGATCTTAAAGCTCTTTGTATGGAAGCGCTCCTCTAAGATACGGGCGGCCTGTGCGGGATC
>CAZYLH010000005.1:0-8385 GCA_964648695.1 uncultured Lachnospiraceae bacterium
CCGTCTGCGTTTCACTCTTGACGCTCAGGGTAACGCATCCCGTCTGCCCTGCCCGAACAACGGCCATGGCACAGCCGTAATATGTCGTAAAGCTGCCACTGTCATAGCGCTCCTCGGTTCGGGGATTAGCGCTTCCAAATGCCAGAAGCTCGCCGTTTTCCACGGTGGCAGTTAGTTTACAGTCTGCATTTCGCTCTGTCACACCGTTTTCTCCAACCACAGAAACGGGGATGTAGACGATATCTCCCGCGCTAACCTCTGTCTCTTCCGGCTGAGCCACCAGCTGCAATTGTCCGCTGGCGGATTTAAGTTTACTTCTGGAGATCTCACGCCCCTTTTCATCATAAGCCACGGCGGTAAGGGTCCCCGGAGCATATTTTGTCTTAAACACAGCTTTGCAAGCTTTAATCTTCTTTTTCCCTAAGGATTTTTCGTTTAAGAAAAGCTCCAACGCTGCGGCATCCGTATAAACCTCAACAATCGCCTTGTTGCCATCACACCTCTGCCAGCTCCAGGATGGCAGGGAGTTTGTGCCCCTCCATACTGATTTGGCAGGCTTAGTTTTTGGGTAATTTACCGGCTGGACCGAAATGGCGGGTTTTTTTAGTAACCCCCATGTAGCCTGAGCCAAAAACATTTCTCCATTTGGATTTCCAAGAATGTCAAGTGCTCCCACATCCGCTAATAGCCAGGGATAGGGCTTTTCAAAAGCCTTTCCGTCCGGAGTATAGGCCCAGGCGCCGACCCCTGCCTCACCTAGGTAATCCCAGGCTGTCCACATGAAGTCGCCCACCAGGTAGGGATATTTTTTTACCATCTGCCAGTTTTTATAAACGTCCTGCGGGAAGGTCTCGCTTCCAATGACCACACGGTCAGGGTGTGCCTTACCCTCTAAGGGATAGCGCCCGGAGGCATAGTTATATCCGGCAATATCCAGAGCGTCTAGTACCGGGCTTGTGATGGCGTCGGCTTTTTTAAAGTTTGCCACCTTATTCATGCCCGTGCCCGCTATGCTGGTTATCATGTTAAACATGGTGCTGTTCATGCCTGCTAAGGCATTCTGGTTGTAACTGTCGTTGACGCCGCCATCTTTTTTATAGACGCCCATTCCTATGGCGGAGCAGATGATAATCATCAGGTTTATGCCAGCGGTGACTGCTCTGCTGTTATCCAGGCTGTGGATATACTCCACCATCTCCTTTGCCTGCTTTACGCCTTTTTCCCTGGCAGGCTCTGACACCTCGTTTCCGATGGAATAAAAGATTACGCTTGGATGATTAAAATCCCGCTCTATCATGCTGCGGATATCTTTACGCCAGTTCTGGTCAAAATCATTTGCATAATCAAATTTAGTCTTATGGGCATACCACATATCCCAGGTTTCATCCATAAGATACATTCCGTACTTGTCACAGGCCTTTAGCATAGCTTTGGATGTGGGGTTGTGGGAAGAGCGCAGAGCGTTAAACCCGGCCTCCTTCATAATCCGCACACGGCGCTCCTCGCTCTTATCAAAAGCCGCTGCCCCCAAAATTCCGTTGTCGTGGTGATAACAGCCGCCCCGCAGGAGTATTTCCTTCCCGTTGATAAACAGGCCCTTGTAGCTCCATTCCACCTTGCGGATGCCAAACTGCTCGGTGACCTCATCCATTACCTGTCCGTTATCCAGTAGCGTAACATGACAGGTATAAAGATACGGAGTCTCATCACTCCAGAGCTTCGCGTCTAAAATATCCAGTGTAAGTGATGCGCCTTTGCCGGATGCCACCACCTTTTCTCCGTCCAAAATCTCAACAACTACCGTACCGCCGTTTGATGCAGTGTCCACCTTAATCCTTGCAGGCTGATAGGAAAGCGTTGAAATTTTAACGCCCTGCCACTCTATATGGATTTTATTTCCCACTATCAGATTTACCGGTCGATAGATACCGGAGCCCGAATACCAGCGTGAGTTTGGAAGTTTTGAGTTATCCGCTATAACAGTGATAGTGTTTTCTTCTCCGTAGTTTAACAGGTTATCTGCGCATACAGTAAACGGAGCATAGCCATAAGAACACCCTCCGGCATTTTTTCCGTTGATAGAAACGGTGGAATTTCTATAAATCCCCTCAAACTCAATATAAACTGTTTTATCCTTCCATTCTGCCGGGACAGTGAAAGTTTTTTCGTAGGAGTAGATGCCGCCCGGGAAAAAGGCATGTCCGCTGCCGCCTGCCCCATTTGGTTCACGCTTTTCGTGGATCATGGCGTCATGGGGCAGGGTGACGGTCTGCGTACTATCGCTCCCCTGTTTTTTAAACCTCCAGCTTTCATTAAGTGGAATTGATTTCATAGTGCACCCCTCACCTCTATCAAGGGGCCTCCCTTGTGCTCTAAATATTCCTTTGTGATCGTGACAGTTCCAATATTAGGGTCCTTGGGGATCTCATACATGATATCAAGCATGTACTCCTCTATGATGGCTCGAAGCGCTCTCGCACCGGTATCCTTTTTCATGGCCTGCTTAGCGATAAGCCCAAGGGCCTCATCCGTAAACTCGAGCTTTACCTCATCTAAGGACAGCAAAGCCTGATACTGCTTTATGATGGCGTTTTTGGGCTTTGTAAGGATCTGTATGAGCATATCCTCCGTCATGCCTGAGAGTGTAAAGACGATGGGGAGACGCCCCAAAAACTCCGGTATCATGCCAAATGCACGCAGATCTTCAATGGTAACCTTGCTTAAGATATCCGCATCATTTTCAAACTCATCCCTCAGCTGTGCTCCAAAGCCCATGGAGGAGGTTTTTCTAAGGCGCTCCTTAATCACCTCCGACAGATCTGGAAAAGCGCCCCCGCAGATAAACAGAATATTTCTCGTGTCCATCTCCGCTAAGGGTACCATAGCATTTTTGCTGGTCGCCCCCACGGGAACCTCCACAACGCTTCCCTCTAGGAGCTTTAAGAGCCCCTGCTGTACCGACTCGCCGCTTACATCCCGGCTGTTTGTGTTTCGCTTTTTTGCAAGCTTGTCGATTTCATCGATAAAAACAATTCCCTTCTGGGCCTTTTCCACATCATCACCCGCCGCTGCTAAGAGCTTACTAAGGACTGATTCGATATCATCTCCTATATAGCCCGCCTCTGTCAGAGAGGTTGCATCTGCAATGGCAAGCGGGACGTTTAGCATTTTTGCCAGCGTCTGCACAATATAGGTCTTTCCGCTGCCTGTTGGGCCGATCATGAGCATATTGGATTTTTGGATCTCCACATCCAGCTTATCTGCCGCGAGCAGCCTCTTATAGTGGTTGTAAACCGCCACGGAGATAGCCTTTTTTGCATGCTCCTGCCCGATCACATACTCATCAAGCCTTGCCTTTATCTGGTGCGGCGCGGGAAGCGTCTTAAGGCTAAGCTGAGGCTGAGTCTCTTTTTTCTCCTTCTTTTTATGATCAGCCGGTTTCTTTGCCGGGGTGATCTTCATCGTGCGACCGCCAAGCACTGGACTAAGCTTTTCCAGCTCCTTTAGCATTTCATCTATGCTGCCGCTTCCAGAAATAATCATGTTAGGGGGCAGCTGCATATTTCCCATACTGCCCTTGCTCACCATATCAAGAGTCCTCTGCATGCACTCCTGGCAGATGTACATTCCTCCCGGAAGCTCTAAGAGCTTTCCCACACGCTTTTGAGGTCTGCGGCACACATAGCAGTACCTCTCTGCAGTGTCGCTCTCCTCAGCCTTTTCCTTTACTTCTTCACCTGTGTTTTCTGCAACATCCGGCAAATTCTTATCCTCTGTGTTAAGGTCTTCCTCATTTTTTTCTATTTCCATATGATTAACTCCTGCTTCTTTTTTCTTTTCGGGATTATATCACAGTCCTCATCCCCGGAACAAGATGTTTGGGATATTTTGGCATACTTTTAGAGATAAACAATCTCTCCGTCAACTATGGCGTATTCCAATTCATCTCCATCACCCATATCTACAGCCCCCCCGGTAGCATCTAATATCTTTGTCTTTATCTCCTCGTAACGCTCTATCGCCACAGGCGCACACAAAACCACATTATCCAGATACATGGTCTTACCAATCGGGATATTCTCCTGTTTTAAAAGGTATAAGATTTTTCCGATGGATGTATAATCCATCGTCACAGTGAGCATTCTGGAGGGGATCTTAGAGATGATGACGGCGTTATCAAGCGCTGCCCTGGCAGCCCCTGTGTAGGCTCTTACCAGTCCTCCGGTTCCTAAGAGCACGCCGCCAAAATAGCGCACCACCACCATCATCACTCCGGTAAGCTCTGCGCCTGTTAATACGTCTAGCATTGGCTTACCCGCCGTTTTTTGTGGCTCCCCATCATCAGAATATCTCTGCACTTCCCCATGGCGTCCCAGAACATAGGCGTAGCACACGTGCCTTGCATCCCAGTATTTCTTCCTTGTCTCCCCTAAGATCTCTTCTATTTCCTCTTCAGAATTCACCCCAATAAGAAAGCTTAGGAAGCGGGATTTCTTTTCCACCACTTCGCCACTTCCCGACTTAAAAACTGTCCGTGTTTTTATATTATTATCACTCATGCTGCCACTTCCTCGCAATCCCTCTATGCTCTATAGACTATCAGATTTTCACAAAAATCACAACAAAAACAGCCTAAATATTGCCTTGACACGCTTCCTGTTTGACGCTATAGTAGGGGCGTAGTTCTCAGGGCGGGGTGAAATTCCCCACTGGCGGTATAGCCCGCGACCACTTAAAGAAAGTGCTGATCCGGTGAAACTCCGGAGCCAACGGTTGCCTAGTGCATGTGACTAAGTCACAATAGTCCGGATGGAAGAGGAGGTAATAAATGAATAGACACACATATCGTCTGGTAGTGGCTGCAATGCTTTCCGCAGTAGCTTTTGTTCTGATGTACATCAAGTTTCCCATTCCCGTTCTAATTCCCAGCTTTGTAAAAATGGATATATCCGATTTACCCACCCTTTTGGGCGCATTCGCCCTAGGACCGGTTTACGGCATCATCATCTCCTTTATAAAGGCGGTTCTAAACGCTTTAATTGAGGGGACCACCACCGGATATGTGGGAGAGCTGTGTAATTTCCTCTTGGGAGCAGTCTTTTCTTTTTCTGCCGGTGTAATCTATCAGATAAAGAAAAACAAAAGGTCAGCCCTGATCGGCGCTATAGTTGGCTCTGTTATAATGGGAGTGCTCTCCTTACCCATCAACTACTATCTCACCTATCCACTCTATATAAATCTGTATTTTGGCGGAAACGCCGACAACTGTCTGGCGCTCTACCAGGTTATTTTGCCCTTTGTAAATAGCCTTACTCAGTGTCTTATCATCTTTAACATTCCCTTTACCATTTTAAAGGGTCTGCTCTGCTCCGCCATCTGTTTTGTCATTTATAAGCCCTTATCCCCCGTCCTGCACGGAAGTGAGCGGTAAAAGGGCAGCATTTAAAGATCATTTTAGCGTATAAAAAAGGACCTTGGAGGTTTTTCCCATGGTCCTTCTTTTTTAGGCTATGTTTTTTTCACAGCCCTTTCTTTAATCACTTTTTATCACTTACCTTCTCAATTACTTCCATAAATGGTCTGCTGCAGGATCTCTATATTTGCCTCAAAATCTATCTCAAGCACCTGCATTCCTGAGCTTGTCGTCAGATTGCTCCAGGTATTATCCGCAGGGATCTGACACTCGACACTCTCAAAGGCAAGCAAGAATGGCGCCTGCATCAAAAGCCATGCCAGCTCAGAATCCGTAAGATCCGTGGTAAGCTCCGGAAATACGTCATTACACAAATACAAAAGCTGAAGTGGATTTAGGGTCTTTGCCTTGGCTATCATGGCGTTAATCACCTCGCGCTGACGACCAGTTCTTGCAAAATCCGTGCCGATGTATCGGATTCTGGAGTAGCTTAGCGCCTGTTTTCCACTTAACGTTTGCAGGCCTGTCTCCGTCAGATTTCCATCGCCCTGTTCTGCACCAAGCAGCTCGTTTATCTCACACAGATAGAGATTTACGTAGTATGCCTCATCTGCATCCACATCTATCTCCACCCCTCCTAAGGCGTCTATGATATCTATGAAAGAGAAGAAGTCCACCGTCACATAGTGATCGATCCCTATCTTGAAATTTTCCTCTATGGTCTGGATCAGCAGCGCCGCTCCGCCATACTGATACGCGGCGTTGATGCGGTTTTCACCGTATCCCGGAATAGTCACATAACTGTCGCGAAGAATGGAGGTCATCACCAGCGTGCCAGAGCGCTTGTTTATGGACAGGATGATGATACAGTCTGACCGGCTTGAGGAATCTGAATTTCTGGCATCTGTTCCCACGATCAAAATATTTTCCACCCACACAGAGGTCATAACGTCATCCGCACGCACGTAATCCGTCTCATACGGCTCGTAGTTTGTACCGGATACAAACCATGTAAGCAGAGAGTGAAGTCCGAAAATCAGCACTACAATAATTATAAACAGCTTTAAGAGCAGATGTCTTTTTCTCTTTTTTTTCTTCCTGCGCTTTTTTTTCGCTGGCTTTTCATCCTCCTGCCGCGCCGCTTTTGGTCTTGCCACCTTACGCTCTCCTAAAGGCGGCGCATCCTCCGGATCCCGAAACTCCTCTATGATCACCTCAACTTCTGGAGGCTTTTTATGAGAGTCTTTCGCATATTCGGCTTTTGAGGATTTTGATTTTGAGGATTTGGTTTTGGAATAATTCTCACTAACCCTTCCCTTCTCCGCCTCTAAATCACTGCGAAGCTCCAGATTTTTTTGTATACTCTCCAGTAAATCCTTCTCATCATCCATATGCTTCTTCCCTCTCTTTTGCAGGGTTTTCTAGTTCCAGATATTTTCATCAAAAACAAAAAGGTAATATGTGCCGCTTGACAGCTCTATTATATCAAACTGGCTTGCCAAAAAAAGCAGCTCATAATCCATGCTCTCAAGTGTCTCAAATTCGGACTGAGTCAGAAGAAGGAAATACTCCTCCTGCCCCTCCTGATCATCATACCAGCTTGCCTGGGTCTGATAATATCTCTTATGCACGCCGTTTTCATCAACGCTTACGCACCTCACCTTAACCTGAGAATCCGTGATAACCGTGATAGAGTTGGACTGCCAGAAGGTGGCATAGCCGTAGGTAAGCCCCCGCTCCTCTAGCTCATCCGCTAACTGGTAAAGGTAGTTATCCTTATAGCTGTCTGCTGGCATAGCCGCAACATATGAAAATCCACAGACTGCCAGAGCTATGACGGGAAGAAAAAGCAGCACCGGAATTCGAAAAGAGACCCTGCTCGCATGAACGCCCCAGCGCAAGAACAGTATCGTAAGTATAATGCCCGTACCCACTATGGGAATCAGTCTCCAATTGGCCGCTGAGAGCTCTCCAAAAATATATCCCAGCATGATGATAAGCGTCACCGCCCAGTGAAGCCAAATCCACATCCTGATCCGCCGTCCATCTGCTCCATCCGGATATTTATTATAAAAACAGGTGGCGATGATTGGAAATACTGCGATCATAACCGCCCCTAAGATGTGAATTAAATTTATTATGCTTTCTGTGGAGGCAAGATATACTCCATCTAGGTCCGCCACTCCTAACAGCTGCAGCCACGCTAAGAAAAGGCTCTGTGCATTTTCCGTCCAGGTACTCTGAGCAGAATATGTCGAATACGCGGCTTCATATCCTGCCGTTATGCCCCCCGCCCAGATCTTAGAAAGCAGCACTCCACTAAGGATCATTATCACAAAGCTGATAAGCAAAATAAGAAGTCTTCTGTTTTCTTTACAGTTAAGCGGTTTTGAGCTATCCGCAAAGTGCACCATAAATATGCCCGCCACAAATGGCAATGAAAAAATGGAGAGCGCTGATATCCCATTGGTCGAGCCAAAAAGGATGACGAGTAAAAGCAGTCCAAAAGTCAGGCATATTTTTACGCCAAGCTTTCCTGGTATCGCCACATCTCCTTTTTTGCGGCTTTCCTGTTCACATAGATTCTCAAATTTAAAATAGAGAAATACACCTAAAACCAAAAAGAAAAGTCCCAAGCTATAATATATGGTGTGCCCCCAGAACATCTCCCGCATTTTCTGGCTTACCATCGTCAGTCCCAAAAAAGTACTTGCTCCCAGGCAGATTGAGCGAAGGCCCCATCCCATTTCCTTAAAACTCAGGCACAAAAACAGCGTAAACAGGATGAAAAACAAAAGCATTCCCAGCACATGCGTGGTCATGGATAGACCAAAGAAGGGAAAGAAGAGCAGCATAAGCAAATTTGTTCCAACCGGCAGAAGGCAGGCGTAGGAAAAATCCTCGCTAAATATCTGCCCGCTCTCATAGGTGGCGTTTGCCCAGTAGATTGTATCTGTACAGTCCGAGTGAAA